>JARRNW010000222.1:0-6086 GCA_037384565.1 Candidatus Thiodiazotropha sp. | reverse complement strand
CTGAGGAATCCCCGTGCCAGGGTGGTCTTGCCCGTCCCGAGGTCCCCCATCAGGTAGATGACACAGGGTGGCAGACAGTACTGCGCCAGGCGGCGTCCCAGTGCTTCCTGTTCGGCTTCTCCCCGGGCGGTCACCACAAACATCTCGGTCTCTACCTTTCATTCAAAAGTTGTCGGACTGGCACGAAAAGATCGCCAGCCAGCATACCCGTTTCTCCGTCTAGCGCAGCCCGGTCCGCGGCTGCGGCATGCAGACACGCGCCCATTTCAGCCGCCTCCCTGAGGTTTATTCCTTGCGCCAGGAAGGCCCCGATCAAACCACTCAGTACGTCACCAAAACCGCCACTGGCCATCCCCGGATTTCCGTCACTGCATAGGGCTATCGGTTTGGATTCCGGGGAAGCGATCAGGCTGCCCGCCCCCTTGAGCACCACGACGCCTCCAAATTTTACCTGCAAGGCACGGCAGGCGGCAAAACGGTCCGCTTCCACCTGGGAAACCTCCCATTGCAGAAGTCGTGCAGCCTCACCGGGGTGTGGCGTGAGTATACGATCCTCTCGGCGATCAGGGTAACGGGCCAACCAGTAGAGCCCATCCGCATCCAGCAGCAGGGGTTGCCTGCAGACGGCCAGTCTTCGATACAGGCCTTCTCCCCAAGCGGTGCGCCCCAAACCCGGACCCACGACTAAGGCGTTCGCCCGCCCCAGGAGCTCATCCAGGGATGGGTCATATTCATCGACGATGCCGCGACACATCAACTCCGGGCGCCCCAAATTGCTCCAGGCAGCCTGTTCGGGATGGGTCCCCAGGCTGACCAGCCCCGCCCCGCAGCGGGCCGCACCTTCGGCAGCCATACGCACCGCCCCCGAATATCCCCGGTCCCCACCCACCACCAGCAGATGTCCAAAATCCCCCTTGTGAGCCGTCCGTTTGCGTGGCGCCAGGCGGCTGCGCAACCTGTTCCAGTCGATACGCCGACAGGCGAGGGGTTGGCTGGCATACACGCGTGCGGGGATGTCCAGGGGATCGAAGAATACCCGCCCGCAGCAATCGGGGCCTGCTCCGGTAAACATTCCCTGCTTCAATCCGATGAAACTGATGCAAGCCTGGGCTTCGATCGCGCAACCCATCCTACGGCCAGTATCGGAATGCAGTCCCGATGGAATATCCAGGGAAAAGACCGGCGCTTGATGATGATTGATCAGATCCACGGCATTCCGCCATGTGCCACTTACCTCTCGTTCCAAACCGGTGCCCAGAATCGCATCGACGATCAATCCCGGCTTACCGGGCAGGCCCACAAAAGGTTCCAGCTCCTGTCCCAGTCCCCGCCAGGCCCTGGCCTTACTCAGAGCATCACCCTGTATTCGTTGTTCATCGCCGAGTTGCAGAACCCGGACCCGGAGTCCCGCCTGCAGCGCCAACCGCGCCACCACATAACCATCCCCCCCGTTATTGCCAATGCCACAGACCACCAGCATTTCATGAAGCTCAGGCCAGAGTTCACGAATACAGGCAAATGCCCGGTGCCCTGCCCGTTCCATCAGCTCTTCACCGGGTATTCCGAACTCGTGGATGGCGATTCGATCAAATTCCCGCACCTGTTCCGCACGATACAACGCATAGGGCAGTGTCTCGATTGCCGGCATTACACGCATAAGAGATTCGATCCTCGCAGTTTGGGAATCCGGGGTAATGGTTACCGGGATCCATGGATTCATGACGGCACAGCGCGCAAGATATTGATACACTCAATTTTGATATCTTAAGGCAGGCCGACAAATTGTAACCCCAGCCCATGAGGTCTGGAACAGGACACCCTGATTTTGATCCCAAAGGCACTGCATTGACCCCGGATGAACTTTACAAATTCACCCTCCAGATCAAGCGCTGGGGTCGCGATTTAGGCTTCGACGCCATCGGCATCACGGATACCGAGCTTGGCGAAGCCGAAAAGCACCTCGACCAATGGTTGGCCGAGGGATTTCATGGGGAGATGGCCTACATGGCCCGCCATGGCACCAAACGCAGCCGCCCCGAAGAACTGGTGCCTGGAACACAACGGGTGATCTGCGCAAGAATCGACTATCTACCGGAATCCATGCAGGATTCGCAACGGATTCAGGACACTCCACAACAGGCCTTCATCTCCCGTTACGCACTGGGACGGGACTACCACAAGGTGTTGCGCAGCCGGCTGCAAAAACTGGTCGAGCGGATCCGTGATACAGTGCCCGAGGTGACCTGCCGGGTTTTCACAGACTCCGCCCCGGTACTGGAAAAACCCCTGGCCCACAAGGCCGGACTCGGCTGGCAGGGTAAGCACACCAACCTTATCGCCCGGGAGTCGGGCTCCTGGTTCTTTCTCGGAGAGATCTACATCGATCTGCCCCTGGTCTGTGACGCACCAGCAACAAACCACTGTGGTCGTTGTCAGGCCTGCATCGACATCTGCCCTACCCGCGCCATTATCGCGCCATACCAGTTGGATGCGCGATTGTGCATCTCATATCTGACGATTGAACTGAGCGGCCCGATTCCACAAACCCTGAGGCCTTTGATCGGCAATCGGATCTATGGGTGTGACGACTGTCAGCAGGTGTGCCCATGGAATCGTTTTGCCAGGTACACCCGGGAGGCCGACTTCCTGCCCCGCAACGGCTTGGATGTAGTTCAACTGATTGACCTGTTCAGCTGGGATGAAGCCACTTTTCTGAAGCGTACCGAGGGATCCGCGATTCGACGTCTGGGCCATATCCGTTGGCTCAGAAATCTGGCCGTGGCGCTGGGCAACAGTACAACTTCCAGACAGACCGTCATGGCCCTGGAGAACCACCGCCAACACCCCTCGCAACTGGTACAGGAACACGTAAGCTGGGCGTTGACTCAACACCAGTCACGCAGGTTAGTTGAGTGACAATACCTTTTTGACACGCATCACCCCCGCCGTCAGCCACCACCCCGTCAGAATACCCATACTGTCTACCATCAGGTCGCTCACCCGGGGTGATCTTCCCGAAGAAAAAAACTGAAGTGCTTCGGAACAGACCGCGGCCACCAGCATACCGATAACCAGGACGGCGGTGGAAACTCTGGGCCTGCGCAACAGGATCACGCTCAGCAGAAGAAAGCCAAAGAGATGGGAGAATTTCGAAATATCCCAGTATCCAGGGGTAAACATGGGTAGCCATTCAGCCCATGCACCGCTTACTATCCCTTGATATTCATGATCCTCAGGCAGCCAGGACCCGAGCAGTTGGAGCAATTCCATTTTCGTCTGATTCGACATCAGAATACCGAATGCCATCACCCCAACCATCACCCAGATCAGGATACCCTGCCGCGAGACCGGGTAGAGACCGAGCAGATTGCGGGACCAGTTCCACAGACACGCCACCCAGACAAGCAGCAGAATCCACCAACCGATACGGAAGGTTGGCAGCATGCGAGCACTGTACAAACTGGGATTCCTAACCTGAAAAATACCCTGTGTCGATATCAGAGAAACTTTGAAGCAGACCTGCTCCAAATCGTGAGGAATGGGTAAAGTCGTCGCATAGCGAATCCAGGGCTGAGCCTGCTTGAGCCGCACCAAACGATTGCTCAGCTGGTATTTGATTTTGCCCTGGGTATCTTTCAACAGCAACCCCACCCGGGCCTCGCTCCAGGGTTTCTCACCCAGAATCAGTGGCTCCGTTCGGGCCTCGATGAAGAGCATTGCCTGGTCAGGGAAATCCCTTCGATTGAAACACTGGAATACCGACGAGCTCGATCGAGGCGAGGCATTAGACAAGGTCAATACGCCTTCATCAACCCGCACCCCTTTCCCAGTTCCTCCGACCTGCCAGGAGGCCAAGTCCAGAGAAAAGCCAGGATCGACAAGCATCTGGTCATCACCCGGAACATATGACGGCATCAGTGTAAAAAAGAGCCCGGTCAGCGCGGACAGGCCTAGGGCCAGCAGATAGTGGCGCAACACAACCGCAGGCAACATCCTTGTCATACCGGCCCTACCCGAGTTCAGGGCAGGCGCAGAAAATGGTTACGGTAGAAGTGCAGCTCTGCGATGGAATCGCGGATGTCATCCAAGGCCAAGTGTTTGCCTTGCTTGACAAAACCCTCACTCAGGCTGGGCGCCCAGCGTTTCGCCAGCTCCTTGAGGGTACTGACATCGAGGTTGCGGTAGTGAAAATAGGCTTCGAGTTCCGGCATACGGCGCGCCAGAAAGCGCCGATCCTGGCAGATACTATTGCCACACATGGGAGAGACTCCGGACGGTACCAGATCCTTGAGAAACGCCAGGGTTTGACCCTGTGCCTGGATTTCATCGGCAGTACTGGCACGCACCCGTTCCAACAAACCGGACTGGGTATGCTGGCGTTGATTCCAATCGTCCATGGCTTGCAGTCTCGCTTCTGACTGGTGGATCGCGATGACCGGACCCTCCGCCAGGATATTCAGATCCCCATCGGTCACGATGGTCGCGATCTCGATGATCTCATCGTGCTGAGTATCCAACCCTGTCATTTCCAGGTCGATCCAGATCAGATTCGTGGCATCTACAGGCATCTGCTATTCCCATGTAATTTTTCAGGTCGGATTCTAGCAGGAAGCAGCTTCCTCAGGGTACACTAAGGACGAATAATTGATCACAACTTCTGATGCGATGAACCTTTTTACCCAAGTTTTCCTCCTGTTTTTGCTGCTCGGTACCGGCCTGGAAGTTTGGTTACTGCTGCGGCATATGCGATATGTCCGAGCCAATCGTGGCGAGGTTCCCAAGGCCTTCTGTGACAAGGTCAGCCTACAGGAACACCAGAAAGCCGCGGATTACACCCAGGCAAAGGGGCGTCTGGCGCTGATTGAAATGCTGCTGGGCGTCGTAGTGCTGTTGTTCTGGACCTTGGGCGGCGGCATCGAGGGACTCATCAGGTTGAGCGCAAACTACGTATCGGGCGCGACCCTCAGCGGCCTGGCGCTTTTTTTCCTGTTCTTCCTGATCAACGGCCTGCTCGATCTCCCCTTCAGCCTGTACCGTACCTTTCGCCTGGAAGTCGCCTTTGGTTTCAATCGCATGACGGTGAAACAGTACATCAAGGATCGCCTTATGGGATTACTGCTCGGAATCCTTCTCGGCGGCCCTCTGCTATGGATCATCCTGATGCTAATGCAGGGCGCAGGGACCTACTGGTGGCTCGCCGCCTGGGTTGTCTGGATGGGCTTTACCCTGGGTATCAGCTGGGCCTATCCCCGCTTCATCGCCCCCCTGTTCAACGCCTTCACACCCCTGGAGGCAGGCGTTACGCGAGATCGGATCCTGAACCTGCTGCAGCGCTGTGGATTCACCAGTGAGGGGATCTTCGTGATGGACGGCTCCAAACGTTCCGCCCACGGCAACGCCTATTTCACAGGTTTTGGAAAAAACAAACGCATCGTGTTTTTCGACACCCTGCTCGAAAAGCTGAACGGCGAGGAGGCGGAAGCGGTATTGGCTCATGAACTCGGGCACTTTCACCACAAACATATTCACAAACAGATGGGGATTATGGCCCTGCTCTCCCTCGGGGGCCTTGCCCTGCTCGGGTGGATTTCGCAGCAGATCTGGTTTTACCAAGAATTGGGCATCTCACAGCCATCACAGGCCGCCGCACTGTTGCTGTTCATGTTGATCCTGCCGGTGTTCACTATTTTCTTCACCCCCATGGGCAGCTTTCTGTCGCGACGCCACGAATTCGAGGCGGATCACTATGCCATGGAGCAGAGCAACGGGGAGTATTTGGTTCGTGCACTGGTCAAACTCTATCAGGACAATGCCAGTACCCTGACACCGGATCCGCTCTATTCGATGTTCCACGACAGCCATCCGCCCGCTCCGGTAAGGATTGCCCGGATTACCCAACAGACGCCGGATGTACCCGGTTAATGGAGAGACGATCATGATCAAGATTCAGATGAGTATCGCCACAGCGGCCCTTCTGGTTTCCGTTGCTGTTCAGGCGGGAGATGTGAAAAAGGGCCAGGCCCTGTACGACGAAAATTGTTTAAAGTGCCACGGCAGTGAGGTCTACACCCGCGCTGACCGACGCG
>JARRNW010000221.1:0-6096 GCA_037384565.1 Candidatus Thiodiazotropha sp. | reverse complement strand
GTTTTAAGTGTTGAGTTTTGAGTGGATGAGTTCGCTGCGCTCACGGGTTATGGGCCCCCCTCACCCTTCGGTGGGTGTTGTAACTCAAGTTTCGGAGTTCAAAGTTCATCCACAGTCTGTAAACAGGATAGGCATGCCTCATCAAAACCTAAGCCCGTTATTAGAATAAGGATTCCGTCATTCCGGCGAATGCTGGAATCCAGAGGAATGTGACACCTACCCTAAACAAGCTTTGCTGTCATGGTTTTAGATACCATCGATTTTGTGCTTTTTATCGAACGTTTTACCGAGGCAATTCATTGTTTCCGCCTTTTGCGACCCCCTCTTTCGCGGGAGAGGGCCAGGGAGAGGGGGTATAAAAAATTTGTGAGCGCAGCGAACTCATCCACTCAAAACTAAAAACTCAACACTCAAAACTACTATCGGCGACTGATCTACTGGCTGAGTAAAGTGGGTAATCAGGAATATTTATGCAATGATTAGATTAGTAACCGGGCACCTACATATGCCATGTTCAGCTGGATCGGCGCCATGAATTCTCCCAACTCGCAAATTCAGCCGATCACAGACAACTGATTTCATCTAAGGAATTCGACCATGAAACACACGATCAGACGACAGGTAGGCATACTGTTCCTGGGCTGGCTGGTTTCGTCGTCCGCCTGGGCGACCGAGGAAAACTCCGGCCCAGCTGACAATGAATCGCATACCCGCACCTACACCACCCAGAGCGAAACCCAATTGAGTCGTAAGTGCGGTATCTATTCCGGTATCTGCAAGATGCACGAGCGTGTAGAGGTAGGCGCCTACTGTGTCTGCCAGACCCCTTCGGGACCGATCTACGGGGTGGTGGTGCCCTGATTAGATCAACTCGTGTTGGAAGATGGTGCTACGCAGAGTCTCGACCCGCTCCAGGGCCTGGACGTACAAGGTGTTGAGCCGCTCGACCGGCAGCAGCTGCGTCGCTTCACTCATCCATTGGCAATGTTCCAGGTCGATGGCGCACTGCAGTTCATCGCCCAGGGGGCCCCGATGCGACAACAGCGCGTCGATCATCGGCGCAGGCAGGGGGAGATCCTCCAGCAACTCGGACATGGGACGATCCAGCATCGCGTCCAGGGTGGAGAGCAAACCGACCGTGTAACTGCTTTCCGGATAGTCGTCATGCAGCTCTCGGGAGAGCGCGCGGCAGAGTTCCGCCCTGAGCAGACTGGTGGTGATCAACTCCGATGAGGTCATGTCGAGGCCGGCCATGAGGAACAAGGTCGTCCAGGCCCGTAACCGGTCGATTCCGATGTAAATCACCGCCTGATGGATGGATATCACTTTGCGGGGCAAGGCGACCGCGGCGGAATTGAGCACCCGCAGGATCTTGTAACTCAGGTTCGGATCCAGTTCCACCAGGGATGCGATCTCTTCGAGTTCGGAATCCGGATCGTTGACCTTGGCGATCATCTTTAGCATCAGACTCTTGTTGTTCTGGCTGCGCGCCGTGGAAAGGGTCTGCGGTCTGGCGAAGAAAAATCCCTGAAACAGGTCGAATCCGAGCCCCTTGGCCCGTTCGAACTCCTTGCGGGTCTCAACCTTTTCCGCCAGCAAGGTGAGTCCCAGTGACTTCAGATGGGCGATCTCAGCCCGGTAGGTTTCAAGATCCAACCCGAGGATCTCCACTTTGACGATATCGCAGTGGGGTAGCAGGGGGTCCCAACGGGATTCGAAACGGTAGTCGTCCAGGGCGATGGTGAACCCCCGTTCACGCCAGCGTTTCACCCCGGTCACCACCGCTTCGCTCAATTCGATCGATTCGAGCACCTCGATGACCAGGCAGTTGTTGTCGATGGGGATATCCTGCTCACCGCTGAAAAAGCACTCGGTCACGTTGACGAAGGCTCGATGGGACCCTACCAGACGGTGCAGGCCGAACTCGAGAAAACCGTCCATGACAGTGCGGGCTGTCGCCCTGTCACCGCCAACACCGTCGATCCCGACTTGTGATCGATAGAGCAGTTCGTAGCCGTAGATGCGGAGATTACGATCCAATATGGGCTGTCTGCCCACCTGTACGACATTGGGGGGTAAGGACAGCGCCTCCGTATCGGGATCATCAACACTCATAGCTGTTCATCATAGTCGATCTCACGGACCATCGAACAACTCGGGTACCTATTCGCCAGGTTACACCGTGTAAAATCTGTTGGTCCGGGGAATCAGGAGCGTGTCTGATTCAGATCATCATTCTCTTTCTGCTCCCGCCGGTCCGCGCTCTGCTGTTCCTTGCGCTGATAACGACTGACCACTTTGTTGAGCGCCTGAGTGCGGCTGTGCTTCTGCTTCCAGTTATCCTTTTGGCTGTTGTGAGTAACCGTACTGGTGGCGACGATCTGCTCCTGTTGCTGGATTGCTTCATCCAGTTTCGCGAGAAACGCCCGATACTCTTGCAGTTGCGCGGCACTCATCCCTTCCGAGGCCAGGGCCTGGAAACGCGCGAGATATTCCTGATGATAGCTCTTGAGCTGCAGCAGCTTGGCCTCTTCCTGCTCCAGATTACGCCGCGCCACGCCCATGCTGCGGGCTGCAGTCTGTTCCTTGGAGTGGGCGAAGCGCTGTACCGGTTTGAATCGTTTCGATGGCGACATGGATGGTTACCGTGTTGAATTTATTGCGGTTGCGGCAGATTCAGTCCTGCCGGTACCTCCAGCGGTTCTTCCTGTTCCGCCGGAAACAGGGCCTCCAGGTCCTCGAGACTCTGCGCCAGGGTCTCCGGAGTATGCATATCCTGTTGCAAAAACCGGTTTAATGCCGGCATCGCCGAAATGGCGATGTCGATCTGTTCATCACTGCCCGATTCGTAAGCGCCCACGCTGATCAGGTCGCGATTCTGCTGATATAAGGAGTATAGATGTTTAAATGAACGTGCGGCCTCCTGATGGCCATATCGGGTGATATCGTTCATCGCGCGGCTGATCGAGGCCTCGATGTCGATCGCCGGATAGTGCCCGGCTTCGGCCAGTTGACGTGACAGTACAATATGACCGTCGAGGATCGCCCGGGCCGCATCGGCGATTGGGTCGTTCTGGTCGTCCCCTTCGGTTAGGACGGTGTAGAAGGCAGTGATCGAGCCGCCACCCTTGTCGCCATTGCCCGCCCGTTCCACCAGTTGCGGCAGCTTGGCAAAAACCGAGGGCGGATAGCCCTTGGTGGCTGGAGGTTCGTGGATCGCCAGGGCGATCTCCCGCTGTGCCTGGGCATAGCGGGTCAGGGAGTCCATCAATAGTAGCACATGCTTGCCCTGCTCGCGGAAGTTCTCCGCAATGCTGGTGGCCAGCATGGCCCCGTGCATGCGGCGCAGAGGAGGGTTGTCCGCGGGCACCGCGACCACCACCGCCCGTTTCAGACCCTCCTTGCCGAGGATGTTCTCGACGAACTCCTTGACTTCGCGGCCACGTTCGCCGATCAACCCCACCACCGTCACATCCGCGTTCGTGTAACGGGTCATCATGCCCAGCAGGACGCTCTTGCCGACGCCCGATCCGGCGAACAGTCCGAGTCGCTGACCGCGCCCCACGCTGAGCAAGGCGTTGATGGCCCGCACCCCTACGTCCAGGGGTTCGCGGATCGGGGTTCGCGCCAGGGGATTGAAGCTGGTTCCGGTCAGCGGCCGATGTGCATCCGAATGGATCGGACCCAGTCCGTCCAGGGGCGTGCCCGCGCCGTCGATGACCCGCCCCAGCAGTTGATCGCCCACCACCGCTTCGCACACCCGCCCGGTGGGAATCACCCGGGCGCCCTGCTCCAAGCCGTGAATGTCGCCGGTGGGCATCAGATAGAGACTGTCTTCACCGAAACCGACCACTTCGGCCTCGATGTGGGTGCCGTTGCTGCTGACCACGTCGCACTGCCCGCCAATCACCGCGCGGCAGCCGATCGCTTCGAGGGTCAGACCCACCATTCGGGTCAGGCGGCCCTCCACCACCAGTCCGCGATCGTCTCCCAGGCGGTCCCGGTAGCGTCGCAGGCGCTTAACCCAGAGCCTTTGGCGTTCTTTTCCCAGGGGCGTGGCCATGCTCATGACTCGCTCTGATCATCAATCGCCCGCGCTCCGGCGAGCAACGGTGCGATCAGGCTGGCAAGACGGGACTCCAGGGTGGCGTCGATCTGGGAGCTATCCGTGATCACCTTGCAGCCGCCCCGGTTGATGACCGGATCCTCGATCAGCTGCCAACCGGTCTCGCTATCGCCCAGGGCATAGATCTCGCGGATCAACTCCGCGTCTTCCGGATGCACCTGCAGGCGCACGTTACGAGATGAAACCGGGAGGATCGACAGGGCCTCGCGCACCACCCCGATGATCAGGTTGGGATCACTTTTCACCTCCCGGCGCACCAGTTGCTTGACGATCGCGACCACCAGGGTGAGTAGCTCCTTCTCCACCTCGTTATCCAGGTTGCGCAGGGGGTGTTCGAAGGTTTCGAGGAGTCGATCGAAGCGTTCGGTATAGCGTTGCAGATCGGTACGAGAACGGGTCAGGCCCTCCTTGTGGCCGAATTCGAATCCCTCCTGTTTGCCTCGTTCAAATCCCTCTTCGTAAGCCGATTTTTGGATCGCTTCGAGCTCCTCGGCGGTGGGTGGGGCCGGTGGTGGCGTGATTTTGCCGGGGGTTGAGCGGGATTTCCGCTCCCCCATCTCCGGTGGGATCCATTGGCGGATCTCCTCGAAATCCCGGTCGGTGGGATCAGACGAACTCATCACCGCCGCCTCCCAACATGATCTCACCCGCATCCGCCAGGCGGCGCGCTACCTGGAGAACCTCTTTCTGCGCGGCCTCGACATCGCTGAGTTTGGCCGGGGCCGCGGCCTCCATGTCGTCTTTGAGCATCTCCGCGGCGCGTTTCGACATGTTCTTGAAGATCTTCTCCTTGAGCACTTCATCGGCACCGCGCAGTGCCAGCAACAGTTGATCGGTACTGACCTCGCGCAGCAGGGTCTGGATACCCCGGTCGTCCACATCCACCAGGTTCTCGAAGACGAACATGTTGTCCTGCAGCTCCTGACTGAGGTCCACGTCCACTTCGGCGATCTCCTCCATCAACTTGCTCTCGATGGCGCCGTCGAGCATATTGAGGATCTCCGCCGCGGTCTTGACACCACCCAGGCTGGAGGATTTGACATTGGTGGCGCCGGAGAACTGTTTCTCGAGGATCTCGTCCAGTTCCTGCAGGGCTACCGGCTGGATACCGTCCAGGGTGGCGATGCGCATCATCACGTCGGTGCGCACCCGTTCCGGGAACTGGCTGACCACCTGGGCCGCCTGATCCGGTTCGAGAAACGACAGCACGATGGCGATGATCTGGGGATGTTCCAGGCGGATCAGCTCGGCAATCGCCCGGGGATCCATCCATTTCAGCTGTTCCAGGCCCTTGCTGTTGCGCCCGAGCAGGATGCGATCGATTACGCCCCCCGCCTTGTCTTCGCCAAGAGCGCTGGTGAGCATGTTGCGAATGTACTCATCGGAGCCGAGTCCCAGGGCCGTCTGGGTCTCCAGGGTGGAGACGAATTCATGCATCACGGCCTCCATCTGGTCGGTGGAGACATTCGTCAGGGAGGCCATGGCCAACCCCACGTCCTGGACCTCCTTGGGTCCCATATGGCGTAGGATTTCAGCGGCATCCTTCTCGCCCAGGGCCAGCAGCAGAATCGCCGAACGGTCCACACCCCGGATTTTCAGGGTATTCGGGACCTCGGCTTTTGCGACCTCTTTCGTCGCTTCGGCTTTTGGATTAGTGGCCATCTTCAGCGATCCACTTCTTCACGACTTGGGCCACGCGTTTCGGATCTTCCGCGATCATGCCACGGGCGGCATCGAGGGTCCTTTCGTAGCTCCGCGGTCCGGGCAGGTGCAGCGCCTCCCCCTCACTCTCGGGCAGGTATCCACCGCCGCCCTCAGCGCTCCCCGCCAGACCACCCTCACCCGCGGCCGCACCGGCCAGGGCCTCCTGGGGCGCATACACGATCTGTTTGGTGAGACGGGTCATGATCGGTTTCAGCACACCGAACACCAGTACCAGGAACAGCAGCACTCCCCCCACCTGGCGCACC
>JARRNW010000220.1:0-10718 GCA_037384565.1 Candidatus Thiodiazotropha sp. | reverse complement strand
AAATGCCTCCGCTCGCTCACCGGTGTTCGGCCACGCATCATCCAGGCGAAACAGACCGTACCCACCGGTTTCTCCGCAGAACCGCCCGTGGGACCCGCAATGCCACTGATCGCCACCGCCAGATCCGCCCCGCTCTTTCCAAGGGCCCCGGACACCATAGCTTCCACAGTCTGTTCGCTGACCGCGCCCCAGCGTTCAAGAATCTCGGCGGAAACACCCAGCATTTCCTGCTTGGCAAGGTTGCTGTAGGTGACATACCCCCGGTCGAACCACTGGCTGCTGCCCGGCAGATCGGTAAGCACCTTCGCCAGCCAACCTCCGGTACAGGATTCCGCGACGACCAGCTGTAAACCCGTTTGCAGCAGCCGTTCGGCACACTCCCTGGCCTGCTCGGAGAGACGGGAGTCAGGTTCTGACATGGTTACTCCACACCGGCCCCGGCCGGCTGTTGCTGCTCCAGCTTTTTCGCCAGCTGTTTGAGTATCTTTTTCAGCGCCGACTGCTCGATGCGTTGTATGGCTTTCTGCACGCTCACCCACTCCCTACCCCGATGCGACTCCTCCCACGCATCCTCGGGCAGTATCTGCTCCACCCGCATCGGATAGACCTGGACGGTGCAGACGCCACCCCATTTCTTATACTCGTACTGCCCCAGGGTCTCCTCGCCCACCACACCGGTGATCCCGGCCTCTTCCAGTGCCTCCTTGGCCGCGGAATCCTGCAGACTCATCCCCGGTTCTACGATCCCCTTGGGAACCACCCAATGTTTCTGTTTTTGCGAACCGATAACCAGAAACTCGACCTTGCCCTGGCGCATCCGATAGGGGATGACGGCGGACTGACGATAGTAATATGCCGGGCGTTCCCGCATCTCATGGCCGTTGTGATCCGGGAAGGGAAAGCGGTTACCCAGGGCGCTGGCCCGGGTGATCTCCTGCAATGAGCCGCAGCCGGATTTCAACTCGCCCCACTCATCGGGCATCGCGATCCGGGCGAGGGTCGCGGTGGGTAGCAATTTGCCGTCCTTGGGCAGGGGTATTCGTTCGCCCTGCAGATACTCCACGAGGATTTCCAACCCCGGATTGTGGCCCACCAGCAACACCCGCCGTGGGGATGATGGGATGCTAGCCAGTACCTGGAGCAGGTCTTCCAGGCGGGCCCCATAGATACGCCGGTCCTGGATGATGGATTCAAAGTCCAGGCCCATGACTTTCACGGTCTTGTCCGCGGTGTCGACCGCACGAACCGCCGGTGAACTGATCACATAGTCCGGTTTGAATTGCTGCTGCTGCAGCCATACACCGATCAGTTGCGCACTGCGCCTACCCCGGTCCATAAGGGGGCGTTTGAAATCCTCCACCTGTTCAGCCCAATCCGATTTCCCATGTCTGAGCAGCATCAATTCTCGCATTGTCACTTTACTCTCGTGTCATACCGCGCATTCCGTGTCAGCAGGGAATGCCTGTGCGCAAAATACGTCATACGAGGCCGGTCAGGCAATCAGAAAAACAGCACCAGAATCCAGCTGATCGCGACCAGCATCAGGGACACCAGAACCGCCGCCGACCCCTGGTCCTTGGCACGCCCGGACAGCTTGTGGGTTTCGGTACTGATGCGGTCGACAACACTCTCGATGGCGCTGTTCAAGAGCTCTACGATCAATACGATCAACAGGGGACCGACCAACAGCACGCGTTCCATACCGTTCTCACCCAACCACAACCCGAGGGGAAACAGGATGATCGTCAGCAGGACCTCCTGTCGAAAAGCCTCCTCGTTTTTATAGGTCGAGCGAAACCCCTTCATGGACCACCGAAGGGCATTGACCAGGCGTCGGAGACCGACGTTGTTTCCGTTTTGCATCACCATACAGGAGGTTCTTCTACCAGTTTGCAGGATATAAATCGAGACATGGATGGCGCCTGTCACAAATAAATAACCATCCTCTCACAAAACCGCAATCCCCAGCCACTAAGGTGCGCACCCAGTGAACGAACCGGGACACCTCATGTCGACACTGAAATACAAGAGTCTGTTCATCTCCGATACTCACCTGGGTCTGCGAGCGGCCCGAACCGAATATCTGCTCGACTTCCTCAAACACACCGAAAGCGAAAACCTCTACCTGGTGGGCGATATTCTGGACATCTGGAAAATGCGCTCCGGCTGGTACTGGCCATCGATCAACAACGAGATCATCCACGAGATCATCAATAAGGCAAAGCGTGGCACCCGAGTGATCTATGTCCCGGGCAACCACGATGAGACCCTGCGGGATTATCTCAATTTCCATTTCTCCGGCGTCGACATACGCCGCAAGGTGGTCCACCAGACTGCGGATGGACGGCGTTTCCTGGTGCTCCACGGTGACGAGTTCGACGGCGTGGTGATGAACAACAAGTGGCTGGCCCATCTCGGCAGTGATGCCTATGACCTGCTGCTGTGGCTGAACCGCTGGTTCAATGTCGCGCGGCGACGGCTCGGATTCGGTTACTGGTCTCTCTCCGCCTACCTGAAGGCCCAGGTCAAGGAAGCGGTGAAGTACATCAGTAACTTCGAAAAAGCCGTGGTACATGCCGCCCGGGAGCAAAATCTCAACGGCGTGATCTGTGGCCATATCCATCATGCCGTGATCAGCGACATGGACGGCGTGACCTACGCCAATTGCGGCGACTGGGTGGAAAGCTGCACCGCCCTGGCCGAAGAACCCGATGGCAGTCTCAAATTGATCCACTGGATCGACGAATCGATGCAACTACTGGATAGGAAAGAAGCGGATTATGCGGATAGCGATACTGACGGACGCGTGGTTTCCACAAGTTAACGGCGTAGTAAGAACCCTCAACAAGACCATTTCACTGCTGGAAGGCTGGGGGCACGAAATCCTGTGCATCAATCCGGGGCTGTTCCGCACCCTGCCCACACCGACCTATCCGGACATCCCCCTGTCCCTGTTTCCCTATGCGAAGGTGAAACACATGCTGGAGGATTTCCAGCCCGACGCCATCCACCTCTCCACCGAAGGCCCCATCGGCTGGGCCGGGCGACGCTATTGCCTGCGAAACAATTTTCCCTACACCACCACCTATCACACCCGTTTTCCCGAGTACGTGCGACTGCGTGCCCCGATCCCCCTGTCCCTCTCCTATGCATTCGTCAGAACTTTTCACAAAAAGGGGACGGTCACCATGGTCGCCACCCGATCCATGAAAGAGACCCTGGCGTCCCACGGCTTCAAGAACCTGGAATACTGGACCCGGGGTGTAGATATCGACCATTTCATACCCCGGGAGAGCACCCTGCAGGAGCTGCCCGGACCGATTGCAATCTACCTGGGCCGGGTGGCGGTGGAGAAAAACATCCGGGACTTTCTCGACATCGACTTCCCCGGCTCAAAGGTCGTGATCGGCCATGGTCCGGCGCTTGCCGAGCTTAAGGAGCGCTACCCCGAGGCACATTTTCTCGGCTACCGGGAGAACGGAGACTTGGCCAGGCTGCTGGCCTCCGCCGATGTGATGGTGTTTCCAAGCCTCACCGACACCTTCGGACTGGTCATGCTCGAGGCTATGGCCTGCGGGGTCCCTGTAGCCGCCTACCCGGTAGAGGGTCCGTTGGATGTGGTGCAAAACGGAGTGAACGGTTGGCTGGATGAAGATCTAAAAACCGCCATGACCCGGGCTCTCGAAGTTGACCGCAACAGCTGCCGTCAGTATGCGGAGCAGTTCTCTTGGGAGGCCTGTACCTTGCAGTTCCTCGAACTAATAGAACAACATTGTCCCGAAGGGGCTGGCGAGCCTTCGGTTAAACCCAGCTAGGCGTTAATAAGCGAAAATTTTCTCGTTCCCACGCTCTGCGTGGGAATGCAGACCAGACTTGAAGCTAAACGCCAACATCATAATTCCATCGGGAACGGGACTTCTACCGTTACGTTGCAATCCAAGACTCGGTGGAGAAGGCTGCGTACGTGTTGGAGCAACTGGAACCGCTCTGTTCGAGCCTTGCCGAACAGCCCGTGCAAGGCCATATCCCGCCCGAACTGGATCGGATCGGCTTGACGAATTACCGGGAGGTTCACTTCAAGCCATATCGTGTCATCTACGAGGTCATCGGGCAGGACGTCTTTGTTCATTGCGTCCTGGATGGGCGACGAGACATGCAGTCGTTACTTGAGCGGCGCCTGGTCCGGTAGGGGCTACCTACACTTCCGCGTTCGCAATTAACCTCAACCCGGTTTCGCGGTACACTCCCCCTCAGTTTGGCTGTCCCGATTCCGGAACCGCTTTTCTCAACAATTCCAATTAGCCTTGATTAGGGTGACCCAACCACCCGCAGGATGCCATGACCGAACCACAAATCCTCTGTGAACACCGCCCCTCCTCCATGAAACTCGAGATCCAGGGTGTTTATGACTGGCCTGTCTGGAGCAAGGAAGTCTCCACCTTCGACTGGAGCTACGACCGCACCGAGATCTGCTATTTCATACGCGGCAAAGTCATCGTCACGCCTGAGGGTGGCGAACCCCAGACCTTCCAGCGGGGAGACCTGGTGACCTTCCCGGCCGGTATGCGCTGCACCTGGGAAGTGCTCAAACCGGTGGAAAAGCACTACAGCTTCGAGTAGACCACTGCCATGGCCCGGTCTCAGCCGTCTTCACCACAGCACACCCGATAATGCACAGGTGTTTTACCCTTGTTTAACAAGGATATTTTAAGACCAACAGCATAAAAGCTACACAAAACGGCCAGTGCTTTGCTCCCACCAGTTCCGGCCGCCGCCTCTTACAAACCGCAATCCGCTTTGTTTTGGTACCAAATACGGACTAGTTTTGGCACGTTCTGGAATCAGAGATACGGCGGACACCTCATGAAACTCAGCGAATTACCAGGAGGTTCAGTTCAAGCCGTATCGTGTCATCTACGAGGTCATCGAGCAGGACATCTTTGTTCATTGCGTCCTGGATGGGCGACGAGACATGCTGTCGTTACTTGAACGGCGCCTGATTCGGTAGGAGCTACACACACTTCCGCGTTCGCGCAGCAGGTTTGCCTGCTGTTGAGTATGCCGAGCTGCACGCCTCGAATCGAATGCACACGCCCTCATAGTCGGCATCCTCGACGATGAGCTCCCCACCGACACTGTCCGCGTCGAAGACCAGCCTATCCTGGGCGTAGACCTCCTTGTACGCCAAGAACATCAAGGTCTGATTTATTCCGCAAACTTATTGCTATATGCAGGTTCGTCAATATACTCTATATCTATATTCATCGATATAGAGGTAAATGAATATGGAGACTGCAAGCCTGTTCAAGGCCCTCTCCGATACCACCCGCCTGCGCTGCGTGGTACTGCTTGCCCGTCGGGGCGAGCTTTGTGTCTGCGAGCTCACCCACATCCTGGCCCTGCCCCAACCGAAGGTGTCGCACCACCTGGCAGCGTTACGCAAGGCGGGGCTCGTCGACCATCGCAAGGAGGGGCTTTGGATCTACTACCGCATTCGGGAAGATTTACCGCCGTGGGTTGCCGACGTAATCAGCGCGGCAACACAGGGTACAGGCAATGACCCACTGTTTGCCGCCGATACCGCTTCCCTGGGGGAGATCGCCAATCGCCCGGAAGACCTCTGCTGCGCCTGATGCCGCACCCCGCCAGCAACCGACCGGCGGTCACAAACACGCCCACTTGCCCCGGAGATAACTCATGAGACAAACCCTTGCAAAATGGCTCCTGAGCCTGCACATCACCTCGGCCTGCCCGGTAAGCTTCGACCAGGCCGGACAGGTCTACTGTTTCGTGCTGCGTAAATCCTGGGAAATGATTTTTGCATCCTTTTTGCCCCCGTTCGTCTTCTCCTGTGATCCCCATTAAGCGGAGCCAATAATGTTCGACACCCTCGCCAACCCGTTGGTCTTCGACTGGCTTGAGCTCGCCCCGCCACCCATACCGGCGCCGCGCTGCACTTCTTCGTCATGGACACCGCTTCAACCTTGTCACCCTGTGAATTCACCTGAAACTTTAAGGAACCGAGTCATGTCTGAACAACCGCAATTGCATTCATCCATCGTTGCCATGGTCTCGCTGGCCTCCGGCATCGCCGCCAACCACCCGGCGATGGGCCAGTGTCAGCTGCAGCGACTGCGCAGCGCTGGCGTACCCGAGCACCAGATCGATGCGGTGATCGAGATCGCCCGCCACATCCGCGACGAGGCGACGCAGAAACTCGACGCCGCCTTCGATGAGCAGTCAACCGAGGCGAAAGCCGTCGCCGCCGCACCGGCACAGAGCTGCGGTTGCTCCACCCTCGCCAGCGGCCAGTCCTGCTGCTAGCAGCCATGAACGACTTTACCGCCGCATGGGAGTGTCACCGGGAACGGGTCGGCAAATATCTGCGTCGCCGCCTGGCGAGCGAAGCCGACGTAGAGGATCTGCAGCAAGAGACCTTTTTGCGCCTGTACCGCGCACAACCCTCATTGGCTGACAGCAGCAGGATAGAGGCGTGGCTGCTCCACACGGCACGCAACCTGCTGGTGGACCACTACCGAGCCTCCCGCCCCACGTCACCGTTGGAGGTCGAACCGGCCGCCCAACCGAACCGGGTCCCGACACCACTGGAGACCCTGCAGCCTTGTATCTCACCACTGCTGACGAGGTTGCCTGAGAAATACCGCCAGGCACTGTCGCTGGACCTGGATGGCGTACCCCAGCAGGAGATCGCCCAGCGCCAGGGTGTCGGGCTGTCGGGGGCCAAATCTCGGGTGCAGCGCGCCCGCAACCTGTTACACCGGGAGTTCGAGCGCTGCTGCATGTTCAGCCACGACGATGACGGCACTCTCCTCGACTATCGGCAGCGCCTTGCGGGGAACTCATGTGCTTGAATGGTTATTTTGCGTCTTTTTCACCACCGATCCGTTTTATGGACTGAACACTAGCCATAACACGGAGAAATAATCATGCACAACGATGAACATGACGACATTCGCAGCGCGGTACGCGAGACCTACGGCAACGTGGCGCAGGGCGGGGGTGGTTGCTGCAGCACTGCCGGCTGCTGCGACTCGACACCCGAGACCGTCGCCTCCAAACGCATCGGCTACTCGGATGATGAACTGGGTACCGTTCCGCAGGGCGCCGACCTTGGACTTGGCTGCGGGAACCCCCAGGCCATCGCCGCGCTGAAAACGGGCGAAACCGTACTGGATCTGGGCAGCGGAGCCGGTTTCGACTGCTTTCTCGCCGCCCGTGCCGTAGGGGAATCGGGTCAGGTTATCGGTGTGGACATGACCACAGCGATGCTCGACAAGGCGCGTGAGAACGCGCGCAAGGGCGGCTACCGTAACGTGCAATTTCGCCTTGGCGAAATCGAACACCTGCCTGTGGGTGATGCCCGCGTGGATGTCATCATCTCCAACTGCGTCATCAATCTCTCCCCCGACAAGGCCCAGGTTTTTCGCGAAGCCATCCGTGTACTCAAACCGGGTGGACGGCTGGCCATTAACGATGTGGTGGCCACCGCCGAACTGCCCGAGCAGGTGCGGCAGGATCTGGCGCTCTACACCGGTTGCATGGCCGGCGCCTCTTCCATTGATGAGCTGGAAGCGATGATGCGTGATGCCGGTTTCGAGGCGATTCGCATTTCACGGAAAGACGAAAGCCGGGAGTTCATCCGCGACTGGGCGCCGGGACGCGGCGTCGAGGCCTATGTTGCATCGGCCTCAATCGAGGCAATCAAACCGCAGGAGTCACACCGATGAAATCGATTAAAGTACTCGGTACCGGCTGTGCCAACTGCAAAACCACCCTAAAGACGTGCGTGGTTCCATCGCTGTAGGGCGTTTTGAGCTGGGTCGCTCCTGCGCATCCCTGCGCCCGCGACACTTGTGATTCCTTTCACATCGTATCGGATATTCCCTGAGGGTGTCAGTGAGGGTGTCAGTGACAGCCGTTTCTCTGATACCGCCGGCCTCGTGATATATCTCGCAAACCTCTCCAGCTTCTGCCGTTCCCAGGCCTGTGCCGCGACACCGGCGTGTAGGCTAAAGCCAGATGCTTTCGCCACCTGGGAAAATCGATCATCGTCTTCCCAGGCCGGGATCGTCTGCAGCGTGAATACCTTGCGCCCCTGCTGTGGCCCCACGGCAATGCGATAGCTGACCGAGCACCCCAATACCTGTTGCATGGGATCCTCATCCGCATCATCCAGATTCAGGTAACTGTTTTCGGCTCTGGCTCCTGCTTCGCCCTACCTCCTGCATCCATGCAGTCGTCTTCGTCGCGTTCCAGGATGCCTTCGCGTTCCAGAAAACCGGCAACCCGGTGACTGATCGTATGCACGAGCGCCACCAATTCCTGCTGGTTAGGTGCGTTGATACGATGAAATCGGCTTTTACCCCAGGGCGTGGTGGTGTAAACGCCGTCGAGGAACAGCATGTGAAAGTGCACATTGAGATTTAGCGCACTGCCGAACCGCTGGATCAACGTCACCGCACCGGTTTGTGCTGTTTTCCGAGTCAATCCCGACTTCTGAATAAAATGCCGCTCGATGATTTGATAGAGAAGTGTCTGTTCCGGTCGATGACGTTTATAGGGTGGGCTTTGTGGCGACCGATCCGTGATCGCGGCTTGAGACATATCGTTTTCCATTCCATGGAGTGCTATATGTTCTCATATTGTTCTCTATGCATCTAGACTTCGGACAATAAGAATTGAATCAAGCCTGCTTCCCTTCTTGTGACGTAACGCAGCCTACTAATACCTAAATACGCTCGACAGACGTAAATTTATCCGTCTGCCCAATCCGAATCGAAAGAAAGCCAGTGGTGTTAAATCGAACCGGGATGAGTCACGCGACCCTATATCGTCGAATCAGTGAAGGCTTGTTCCCTCCCGGGGTTTCCCTTGGTAATCGTTCTGTCGGATGGCTGGCCCATGAAGTGGACACGATTTTAAATGCTCTAACATTGGACAATAACCTCCATTCATCGCCTATAACCCGTTTCATCTACATTTATTTCTCATATTTAATAAATATATCGCGAATACCCACCGCACCTACATATATTTCTTGTTTTTAAGCAATTATTGACTTATTGCCCAGCATCGACCTATAGTTTCTTCTATTGGAGAAACTTTATGCCCAGAAAAATTACGCCCATACCCCTACCCGCCTCCCCAGTCGTCGATTCGGTTGAGGCGTTTGGCGCATTTGTACGCAGCCTGCGCACGCAACAACAACTGCGCATCGATGATGCCGCTGCACTGTGCGGTGTTTCGGTTCAGCTGCTCTCGGATCTTGAAAATGGACGCCGTTCCGTCGGCCTGGACAAGGCCCTGGCAGTTGCTCAGCAACTGGGGCTCAGCCTGCTGGCGGTACCAAAATCGGCGCAACCCCAGGCAATTGCCGCCATCAAGAGTAAGTCTTCATGACAACCCACAGCCTTTCGGCCTGGATTGGTGAACAACCGGTTGGCACCCTGAGCTATCACGACGATACCGGGCGCTTCTCTTTTGAATATGCACAGACCTGGATGACGAAAAGCGACGCTTATCCAATCTCCCCCGCGCTTCCATTTCAACGCCCCGAGAATCAAACTGACGAACTGCACTCGGTCAACGTGCGTCGCTTCTTCGAGAACCTGCTGCCCGAGGGCAAGGCCCTGGAAGATGCCGCTGCCGCGCACACGATCTCAAAAGGTAACCTGTTTGGTCTGCTGCGCTGGCTGGGCCAGGAGAGTACAGGTGCGCTTGCCCTGTTGCCTGAAGGCACCCTGCCGGCCCGGTTTGAACCGATCGTGCGTGAAGTCACCTTTGAAGAGCTCTCCGAGCGCATCCATGACCGGGCCAATCGTCCCTTCAATGTATGGGACGGCCGGGTACGCATGTCCATCGCCGGGTACCAGGATAAACTGGCGGTCTATGTTGATGAGGAAGGAAAGCTCTTCCTGGTGGAAGGCCCGCTGGCGTCGACGCATATCCTCAAGCCGGAGCCGATGAACCCAAAGCTCTCCAGGCTGGTGGCCAATGAGCACTTTTGCCTGAAGCTGGCGGCCGCGCTCGGTATACCCTCGGCCGAGGTAGAGATTCTACGCGTGCCGGAGCCGGTACTGATGGTCAAACGCTTCGACCGCATCAAACACAACCGCCATGTCGAACGCTTACATGCGGTGGATAGCTGCCAGGCGCTCAATCTCAGCGTCAACCACAAGTATGAGCGCAATTTCGGCAGCGGACGTGATGTCGTCAATATTCGGGACGGCGTCAGTTTCGAGAAGCTCTTCTCCGTCGCGCCGCTCACCCAGTCTCAAGCGGCCACGCGCATGGCGCTGATCCGTTGGGCGATCCTGCAATACCTGATCGGCAATAGTGATGCCCATGGCAAAAACATCTCGTTTCTGGTCGAGCCGGGTGGCCTGCGCCTCGCCCCGGCTTACGACCTGGTTTCGGTGTGCATCTACCCGGATATCGAACACGAATTTGCCATGGCCATCGGTGACGAGTTCGACATGACGAAAGTCCGCGCCTTCGATTGGGCAGACTTTTCTGATCGCTGTGGCATACAACGCCGCCTTCTGGTACGTGAGACAAACCGGATGATCAAAGCGCTCAGAATCCAGCTGCCGGCATTACTGTCTCTACCCAATTACATTGAGGAAGAGCGCGCCATGCTGCAGAAGATCTCGGACCTGGCCCTGAAACAGGCTGAGCGACTGGAAATCGATGCGAAA
>JARRNW010000219.1:0-12575 GCA_037384565.1 Candidatus Thiodiazotropha sp. | reverse complement strand
TCGGTCAGTTCCAGCATATCCACGGCCCGTTGGATCATCTGCCGATTGATATCGGAATTGACCTGGGTGAAATCACTGGGTTCGAAGGCCAGAGTCACATCAAAGGCCGGCAGATCATAGGTAAGCTCGACCCCCTTTCCATCCAGGGGTCTGACCGTCTCGGGACCGCCCTCCTGCAGGTACACGACTACCTGATGTTCCGGGCCGAACGCGGCAAGCTGCTCCAGGTCCTCGGCGCTTGGTGCCGAAAGCACACGGAAGATCAGGACACAGACCTGGTCTCCCATGGCCATTTCGATCTGCGGAAGACGCCGGTAGAGCAGCCGGTTGATGCGTTCAGACGTGGCATCGGTGGCGAAACGGGGGTCCAGGTTGAGCGGAACGTTGGACAGGGCCATGCGGATCGGTGGCTCCTGGGTACCCTGACAAGCGCACAGGAGTATCAGGAGCATCCAGGGCAGTAGACGCAACTCCACTTCCGCCACGACCAAGCCCTCGTTGGCCCCCATGAAACGATCCAGATCCCAGATGTGCTCCCCATGCCTGACCTTGTAGCGAACCTTGTCGATCACCGCCCCACTGACCAGATGATCGAGCATCTCTTCGGCCTGCTGCAACGGGATCGGGTACTCATATTCCCTTCGGCTGATCCCTACGGTGGTGCCCTTGATATTCAGATTAGCCTGTTCCCCATCCACCCGGACCCGCACGCTGGCCTGCTCGGTGGTGGCCAGATAACCCTGTTTGATGACCGCTTGACTGACCACGTTTTCTTTCCAGTTATCATTGATAACCAAGTATTTACGTTCTATCTCTATAGCCATTTATCATCCCTTCTCGAACAACGCGATGGACTCCACATGGGCTGTGTGAGGAAACATGTCCATGACCCCGGCGCTCACCAGCTGATAGCCATACTCGCTGACCAGCACGCCCGCATCCCGGGCCAGGGTACCCGGATAACAGGAGACATAGACGATTCGCCGGGCGCCCAGGCGTGGCAGGTGATGCAGAACCTCGAGGGCGCCACTGCGCGGCGGGTCGAGCAGAACCTTGTCGTAACGGCCCTGCATCCAGGGTTCCTGATCGAGTTCCCCATAGAGGTTGGCGGTGAAAAAGTCGGCATTTTCGATGCCGTTGTTTCGGGCATTCTCCCGGGCCCGGGCCACCAGTCCGGCGTCCCCTTCAACACCGACCACCTGTCCCGCCCGGCGGGCTAACGGCAGGGTAAAATCGGTCAGTTCCAGCATATCCACGGCCCGTTGGATCATCTGCCGATTGATATCGGAATTGACCTGGGTGAAATCACTGGGTTCGAAGGCCAGAGTCACATCAAAGGCCGGCAGATCATAAGTAAGCTCGACCCCCTTTCCATCCAGGGGTCTGACCGTCTCGGGCCCGCCCTCCTGCAGGTACACGACGACCTGATGTTCCGGGCCGAACGCGGCAAGCTGCTCCAGGTCCTCGGCGCTTGGTGCCGAAAGCACACGAAAAATCAGGACGCAGACCTGATCTCCCATGGCCATTTCGATCTGCGGAACCTGATCGCGGATCGAGAAACCACCGATCAGTGCTCTGAGAGCCTGTAACAGCTCTCCCACCCGGGGATGCAGGATCGGGCACTCCTCGATCTCCGCGACGTACGAGGAGCCTCGCTCGCGGAAACCCACCAGTACCCCACCCTTTTTCGCCACGTGCTTGACCCCCAGCCGGGCCTTGCGCCGATAACCCCAGGCACTGCCACCCCGTAACGGGTCGAGCACCGATGCCGGTTCGACCCGGCCGATGTGTTTCAGGCTGTCGAGCAGGGATTGCTGCTTGGAACGGATCTGAACCTGCTCATCCAGGTGTTGAAGACTGCACCCGCCACAGATGCCAAAGGCGCTGCAGCGGGGCTCAACCCGGTCAGGGGAGGCCTGCAAGACCTCCACCACCCGACCCTCGTCGTATTTGCGCCAGCGGCCGGTGTATTGAAAACGTACCTGTTCCCCCGGCAATGAACCGTGCACGAAGGTGGCCTTGCCGTCCACATGGGCCACGCCCTTGGCATCGTGGGTCAGGGACTCGATTTCGACCTCAACCGGCTCAGCCGGCAGTGGCTTGCGTTTACGTCTTCGTGACATATTCAATCGGCCGGAAAGACATCGGTGGAGAGATAACGGTCACCCCGGTCACAGATGATGGCCACGATGACCGCATGCTCGACCTCCGCGGAGAGCTTCAGGGCCGCGGCCACGGCTCCCCCCGAGGAGATCCCGGCGAAGATCCCTTCTCGGGCCGCCAACAGGCGGGTGGTTTCCTCGGCCTCCTGTTGGGAGACATCGATGATCCGGTCTACCCGGCTGGCTTCGTAGATTTTTGGTAGATAAGCCTCGGGCCAGCGGCGTATCCCGGGGATGCTGGAACCCTCCATGGGCTGTACGCCGACAATCGTAATATCGGGATTGCGGGATTTGAGATAGCGGGAGGTACCCATGATGGTACCGGTGGTTCCCATGGCGCTGACGAAATGGGTGATCCGCCCATCGGTGTCCCGCCAGATCTCCGGACCCGTGCCTTCCACATGCGCCTGGGGATTGTCCTGATTGGAGAACTGATCCAGGATCACGCCTTCACCGGCAGCCTCCAGTTCACGGGCCTTGTCGATGGCGGCCTCCATACTGCCTTCCCTGGGGGTGAGAATCAGTTCCGCGCCATAGGCCTTCATCACCGCGCGCCGTTCCACGCTCATGTTTTCCGGCATGATCAGGATCATACGATAGCCTTTGATGGCTGCGGCCATGGCCAGGGCGATACCGGTATTGCCACTGGTGGCCTCGATCAGGGTATCTCCGGGCTTGATCGTGCCCCGGGATTCGGCCAGACGGATCATACTCAGGGCAGGACGATCCTTGACCGAACCCGCCGGGTTGTTGCCTTCCAGCTTCACCAGCACGGTGTTGCTCGATTCGGGGACCAGGCGTTGTAACCGGACCAGGGGGGTATTGCCGATAAAGTCTTCAATGGTTCTGTATTTCATGGCGGAGATTCTAACCCGATTGGGTAGGCGGTTTCATCCGTTCAACAGATGCCGCAATACATCAGCCCTGGAGTTCGGATAATCCTGCGGATGGCTTATGATGAATCCCGCTACATCGACCGGTTTCAATCCATGCGCGAATCCAACTCAATACCCATCGTAGACCAGGCCTGGTTAACACGGGCTCAGGAAAAGGCGACTCTTTGCCGGATGTCAGGCACTACTTCCCATAAGGTCTTCGAATATCAGGATCTGCGCTGGCTGTGTCACGAAGACGGTAGCATCCAATCGATCATGTGGCGAAAACGACCGGATTACCCGGTGTTTGAGTATGTCAGAGGCATGCTCTGCGGGTTGCTGTTTCATCCTGCTCCCCAACGACTGCTCAACCTGGGGCTGGGGAGCGGCACCCTGGAACGCTATCTGATTCGGAATCTGCCCGGTGCCTCCCTTACAAGCGTGGAGCCGGATCCGGAAATTCAACAGCTCGCACGAAGCTGGTTTGACCTGCCGACCGAGCATCCTGTGGTAATGCAGTCCGCGCAGGACTACCTCATCAATGCACAGGCCACCTATGACGTCATCTTCTGTGACATTCACCCGCGCTCCGAGGAAAAGAACCCCTTGAATCAGGATGCCTTTCTCGCTGAACTGGCCCGTGCACTGCGCCCCCATGGCGTGGTTGCCATTAACCTCCTGCCGGAGGACGAACAGGACATCGTGGGTCTGCTGTTGCGGATACGCCGCCACCTGCCCTGCATCGTGTTATTCGATGTTCCTCGACAGCAGAATCTGGTTGTGTACGGGGGAACCATGACACTCCCAGATCGGGATACCCTGGAAGCCCGCATGCGCGCATCAACCCGGCATGAAGCGCTCGCCGGGCAGCAACTGCTACAGGACTTTATCTGGCTTCCCGAAGTCCGCCCATCCTCACCCCTGTAACAGGGCCTTCATCTCCCGCACCGCCTGATCGAACCCGGTAAACAGAGCGCGGCAGACAATCGCATGTCCGATATTGAGCTCTTTCACACCTTCGATGGCGGCAATGGATTTGACGTTGTGATAATCGAGGCCATGGCCCGCATTGACCTGTAATCCCAGGGAGTTGCCATAGCGTACCGCGGCGATAATCCGTTCCAGCTCCGAACGGCGGGTTTGGTCGTGAATCGCATCCGCGAAGTGTCCGGTATGAATCTCCACTACCGGAGCCCCAGCGACCTTGGCCGCTTCCAACTGTTTAAAATCGGCATCGATGAACAGGGAGACCCGGACACCAACCTCCTTTAGTTCTCCACAGTAATCCGTCAAATAGTCGAGGTTTGCTGCGACATCCAGACCACCCTCGGTGGTCAGCTCCTCCCGTTTCTCCGGCACCAGACAGCAGTCATGAGGTCGAAAACGGGCCGCGATGGCGGCCATTTCCGAGGTGGCCGCCATCTCCAGATTCATGCGGGTCTGCAGGACATCCGAGAGAATCTCCACATCCCGATCCTGAATATGCCGCCGGTCCTCCCGCAGATGCAGGGTGATCGCATCCGCACCGGCCTGTTCCGCGGTCAGTGCCGCCTGAACCGGTTCCGGATAACGGGTGCCGCGCGCCTGGCGCAGGGTAGCGACATGGTCGATATTGACCCCAAGCAACATCTCATATTCCAGCATTGCCTCTCCTTTTCATGGTGATATGAAATTAATCGAAGTGTCCGGTTTCAGGGCTTGAAACAGTTCGCGACTTTTCAGGGGACGATTCCCCAGATAGTGAGCCAGCACCCGCCGCATGAGTCGTTTCGCTTGCCGATTTTCCATCGCATCCAGGGCGGTGCGGTGATGCAGTTTCAGCAGGGTGCTGCCCTTGAGGATCAACTCAGGGTTCGTGGAACGGGCAACCACAGGCCCCTGTTCCACATGATATTCATAGTCCCCATCCGGTTCGACAGGTTGATCCGTATCCGCGGTACGATCGAGCAGCAGACCGTAACCCAGTTCCTGGAGCATCTGCAGTTCGAACGTTCTGAGACAGTGGTCCATGGATGCCTCGCCCGCCAGACGGACCAAGCCTTCGCGATAGGCTCGATACAATCCGGGTGCGGGATCACTGCGCTGGAGCAATCGCTGCACCAGTTCATTCAGATATAAGCCACAGTAGACCCGTTCGCCGCTCAGCCCGAATGGCCGTCCATCCGCTTCCACCTGACTCAGGGTCAACACCTCGCCACGTCCGCTGAGACTGACCCGAAGCGGCGTAAAGGGATGTAACACCAGGGCCTGGTGGGCTCTGCCTGATTTAACCCCCTTGGCGATCGCGGCCACCCGGCCCTCGGTTTCTGTAAACAGTTCCACCAGGAGACTGCTGTTGCGGTAATCCCGGCGATGAATCACAAAGGCTGGAATCAGATCTGCCCGGATCACAGCTGCCTGGGATCAGTCACTGTAACCGAGACGCACCAGGGCGGCCTCGTCACTGGACCAGCTCTTCTTGACCTTGACCCAGACTTCCAGGTGCACCTTGCAGTCAAAAAAGGCTTCCATGGCTTTTCTCGCTTGGGTACCCACCTCTTTGAGAGCCCGACCCTCCTTGCCGATAATAATCCCTTTCTGTCCCGGTTTTTCGACCCAGATGACCGCATTAATCCGGTAACGTCCATCTTTCTCTTCGAACCGCTCGATCTCAACGGAAACCGCGTACGGTAGTTCCTTGGCATATCGTCTTGTCACCTGCTCACGAACCATTTCGGCCGCAAAGAACTTTTCCGGCCGATCGGTCAACTGGTCTTCCGGGTAGAAGTTGTCACCTTCCGGCAGCGCCTGAAGTACCGCTGCTTCAAGTTGTGACAGGTTCTGTCCCTTTTTCGCCGAGAGGGGAATGATCTCGCGAAAATCATAGTGGGCAGACAGCTCCGAAAGATAGGGCAACAGGGCCTCTTTTTGCGGCACATTATCCACCTTGTTGACCGCCAACAGGGTGGGCACCGACTGCTGTCGAACCATCTCCATGACCTTTTCATCCTCACGGGTCCAGCGCAGGGCTTCAACCACGAACACCAGTACGTCCACATCCAGCAGCGCCGTACGGGCGGTGCGGTTGAGGTAGCGGTTCATGGCATTGTCCTGCCGCTCATGGATACCCGGCGTATCCACGTAGATGATTTGGCCTTGAGCCAGAGATTTTACTCCCAGGATGGAGTGGCGGGTGGTCTGGGCCTTGTGTGAGGTAATGGCGAGTCGCACCCCGATCAGGGCATTGAGCAGAGTGGACTTACCCACATTGGGTCGACCAACGATGGCGGCATAGCCGCAATGATGGGTGATTTTACTCATGATTCAACTCCGCCAACATCTTCTGTGCGGCGTCCTGTTCGGCCTTACGCCGACTGGTACCCTCCCCCTGGCTCTTTCGCTGTAGTCCGGCCACCTCGCAAAGCACCCGAAAGCGCTGGTCATGAGGATCACCGTGGATGTCCAGAATGTCATAGCTGGGCAGCTCGATTTTGTTCGCCTGCAGGTATTCCTGCAACCGGGTTTTGGGATCTTTTTGTGACTGTTGGGGATTGAGCTGGTCCATCCTGGGTACGAAGGTCGCAAGGATCATCTCCCGGGCAGCCGGGTACCCCCCATCCAGATAGATTGCGGCAATCACCGCCTCGACACTATCAGCGAGGATGGAGTCCCGTCGATGCCCCCCGCTGCGCAATTCCCCCTGCCCCAGACGAAGATAGTCACCCAATTTATACTGTCGCGCCACCTTGGCCAGGGTATCCCGTTTCACCAGGGCGGAGCGCAGGCGACTCAACTGCCCTTCCGTTGCACTCTGAAAGTGATGAAACAGCACATCGGCGATCACGAATCCGAGCACCGCATCACCCAGATATTCGAATCGCTCGTTGTTTCTTCCGCCGAAACTGCGATGGGTCAGGGCCTGTATCAGCAAATCGGGATCACGGAATCGGTACCCCAGATCCCGGGAAAGCTTGTCGTAATCCGGTTTCAATTCGCAGTCAGCTCAACCGATTCATCAAAGACCATCACAATGAAGGCATTGTAGAAGATATGCCTGCGCTCCTCATAGGCGATACGGATTGTAGTTTTTGATTTATCCCGTTTTATGGTGATGTCATCTCCCGTCAGGGTACTGATGCTGTTGACATCCAATCGCTTGAGAACCATGCTCTTCAGCTCTCGCACCGACTTTCGCGCGGCAAATGGCTCATGCTTAAGGGATTGAAGAATGGATTTTACCGAGTAATTCTCGATATAGACGGGAGTCACCTTGATACCCACCAGGGCCAAAAAGCCAGCCACACTCAGAATCACCAACCAGCTGATAAAGGTAAGCCCCTGTTGTTTTTTGATAAAATGCATGTTTATCCCTCGCGAAAAGTGTACCTGACTCGGCAATTCCCATGCCGATACGCTCCCAGGCGATCGGGGGAAAACTTCCGATATTGGAATCCCAGTTCATCCAGATGGCAAAGGCCTTGCCTACCAGATTCTCCTCAGGGACGAATCCCCAGCAACGGCTGTCGTTGCTATTGTCCCGGTTGTCACCCATGACGAAATACTGACCCTCGGGCACCTTGACCGGGCCCTGCCGGAGCACCTGACAGCCCAGGGGGAGATCCGGGGCATAGGGATTGATCAGAATACTGTGCTCCACACCATCGAGATTTTCGATCGCCACCATGGCGCCGTTCATCTGAGCGCTGGTGCCAATACCGCTGTACTGACCTACCGGGGTCTGGGGCATGGGCTCACCGTTCACAAACACGGTCTTATTCCGGTAGAAAATGGTATCGCCCGGTAGACCAATGACCCGTTTGATGTAGTCAACACTGGGTTGTTTTGGATAGCGAAAGACTACTGGATCCCCACGCTGGGGGTCTCCCAGGTTGAGAATCTTGCTGTTCAGCACCGGCAATCGGATACCGTAACTGAACTTGTTGACCAGAATGAAATCGCCCACCAGCAACGTCGGCATCATCGACCCGGAGGGAATGCGAAATGGTTCAACGAGGAATGACCTCAATATGAGTACAACGAATATCACTGGAAAAAAAGACTTGGAATACTCAACGATGATCGGCTCCCTGATAGCCTCCGCTCCAGTATCCAGCCCATCCGATTCGCCGGGGGACTGCGCCTTGCGTTTGTTGGCGAAAAATACACTATCAATCAGCCAGATGCCGCCCGTGAGCGCACTGGCCATGACGAGAAACGTTGGAAAGTCGAAATTCATAGTCTAACCTGCATCCTCTCATTACATGCATGCTATCGCGATTCCGGTGCAGTGGAATCGAATTCGGATCACGATAGCCCGCTAATTATCCTTACCCACCTGAAGCACGGCAAGGAAGGCATCCTGAGGGATCTCAACCTTACCGACTTGCTTCATACGCTTTTTACCCGCTTTCTGTTTCTCGAGCAGCTTCCGCTTGCGGGTAATGTCGCCGCCGTAACACTTGGCAGTCACATTCTTGCGCAGTGCCTTAACCGTGGTACGGGCAATGATCTTGCTGCCGATCGCGGCCTGTATGGCTACTTCGAACATCTGCCTGGGAATGAGTTCTTTCATTTTCGAGGTCAGATCACGCCCCCGGAACTGAGCCTGGTCACGATGCACGATCAAAGACAAGGCGTCGACACGCTCCCCATTGATGAGGATATCCAGTTTTACCAGGGGGGCCGCTTGAAAATGGGTGAACTCGTATTCAAATGAGGCATATCCGCGACTGACCGATTTGAGCCGATCGAAAAAGTCGAGCACCACCTCGTTCATGGGCAGTTCATAATTCAGCTGCACCTGACCTGCCAGGTATTGCAGATTCTTTTGTGTACCGCGCTTCTCGATACACAGATTGATCACATTTCCGAGGTAGTCCTGGGGAACCAGAATGGTGGCCACGATGATCGGTTCACGTACCTCCTGCAGCTTGGCGGGATCAGGAAGCGCCGCAGGATTTTCGATATGTGTGACTTCCCCATCCGTCTTCACGATCTCGTAGACCACTGAGGGCGCGGTGGTAATCAGATCGAGATCGTATTCCCGTTCCAATCGCTCCTGCACGATCTCCATGTGCAGCATACCCAGAAACCCGCACCGAAAACCAAAACCCAGTGCCTGGGAGACCTCCGGTTCGTAGTGCAGAGCCGCGTCGTTCAGTCGTAGTTTCTGCAGGGCATCGCGAAGATCTTCGTAATCATCGGAACTGACCGGGTATAGGCCTGAAAAAACCCTTGGGTGCATCTCCTTAAAACCCGGCAACGCCTTGTCGGACTGACGATTTTCAAGGGTAATGGTATCTCCCACCGGGGCACCGTCAATCTCCTTGATACCGGCAATGACATAACCGACCTCCCCGGCCTTCAATAGGGGCCGGTCGAGTTGTTTCGGAGTGAACACACCCACCTTCTCGACCTGGAATACCCGTCCCGTGGACATCACCCGCATCTTATCTTTCGGCTTGATCGTCCCATTCATCACACGAATCAACGAGATCACCCCGACATAGGGATCGAACCATGAGTCGATGATCAGGGCCTGTAGCGGTTCCTCTGCATCCCCGCCCGGGGGTGGAATCGTAGCCACCAGCTGTTCCAGGAGTTCGCTGATACCCAGGCCTGTTTTCGCACTGACCCGAATGGCTTGGGAGGCATCCAGGCCAATGATCTCCTCGATCTCCTGGATCACCCGCTCCGGCTCCGCGGAGGGCAGATCGATTTTATTGAGTACCGGAAGCACCTCCAGCCCCTGCTCGATCGCGGTATAGCAGTTGGCAACACTCTGAGCCTCCACACCCTGAGCCGCATCCACCACCAGCAGAGCACCTTCGCAGGCCGCCAATGATCGCGAAACCTCATAGGAAAAATCCACGTGACCGGGCGTATCGATGAAATTGAGCTGGTAGGTCTGCCCATCCTGAGCAAGATAGTCGAGGGTTACGCTCTGGGCCTTGATGGTAATACCCCGTTCACGTTCCAGATCCATCGAATCGCAGACCTGATCGGCCATCTCCCGATCGGTCAATCCGCCACAGGTCTGGATAAACCGGTCTGCGATGGTGGATTTACCATGATCAATATGCGCAATAATGGAAAAATTACGAATGTGTTGCAGGTCAGCCATAGCGCTTGGTTCTACTCGAAAAAAGAGAAACGCCCCGGGTCGGGGCGTTTCAACGGTTCTTTTAAACCTGAATCCGTGAGCTCAGGTTAAAGCCATAAATCTGGTCCGGTTCCCGGGATACTCGGGAATAACCCATCCGCGACTCGAGACACATCCGGCGCATCATACCAAATCACGCGCCCTGCAAATAGCTTAGAAGCCGTTTTGGATCGAGGTAATACTCGCTGAGACACTCCCCATGCCCACTGAGTAACAGGGGAATCCGGCTGCCGTAGCGGGCCTTCAGATCCGAATCCCCATCAATGTCGACCTCAATTGCCTGAAAATCGAACTTGGCCTGGTATTCACCCAGGGCGTCACGCATATCCTCGCAGAGGTGGCACCCATGCCGGTGGTAGAGGATAAGTTTCAGGGCACTACCGTTCACGATATCGCCTCGAATGGATTCATCCCAAGGTCATCCGGCAGGCACTCTCAGGGCGAGGAAAATCGGACCTGTCTCCCGGTACACCAGCAGAGCGACGGTTTTATCCGCCGGCAGCGACTCGATCAGTTTGTCGAACTGATCCACATCCCCGATTTCCGTGTTGTTGATCATGGTGATGACATCTCCAACCTGGACCCCGGCTTCGCGGGCCGTCTGACCGCTCACGGATTCCACCAGAACCCCCTTTCCGCCAGGCAAGCTGAGTTGTTCTCGCAGCGCATCCGGAAGCTCTGAGACCCTCATGCCCAGTCGGTTCTGCGCTACCTTGGGGGTGTGTTTTGGTGTCATGGCGAGAGATTCCTGATCCGGCAGTTCACCGATTCTGATCTGGAGTTTCACGAGTTTACCGTTACGCAGAATTTCCAGTTCACTGGGTTTATCGATGTCACTTTGACCCACCAGTGGCGGCAACTCCGCGGAGGCGTTGATGGCAACACCATTGAAGGTCAGAATCACATCCCCTACTTTGATACCCGCCTCCTCGGAGGGACTGTCGGGCAGGACCCGGGCGATCAGAGCGCCTCGGGGTTGATCCATTCCAAAGCTCTCGGCCAAATCACGGGTCACATCCTGAATCAACACACCCAGCCAGCCGCGTGTGACATGCCCCCGGGTCTTCAGTTGATTGGCCACATTCATGGCCATTTCGATGGGAATCGCAAAAGAGAGCCCCATGAAGCCCCCTGAGCGGCTGTAGATTTGAGAGTTGACCCCGATGACCTTACCCTGCATGTTGAACAGGGGGCCACCTGAGTTACCGGGATTGATCGCCACATCCGTCTGGATGAACGGCACATAGTTTTCGCTTGGCAGGCTCCGTCCCTTGGCGCTTACGATCCCCGCGGTCACCGAGTGATCGAAACCAAAGGGTGAACCGATGGCCAGCACCCATTCACCCACGCGAAGCGCTTCCGAATCACCGATCGTCACAACCGGCAGGTCATGGGCATCGATTTTGATCAGCGCGATATCGCTTCGATCATCCCGCCCTACCACTTCCGCAACGAACTCACGGCGATCGTTCGTGCGCACCAGGATCTCATCCGCATCATCCACCACATGATCGTTGGTCAGAATATAACCGTCCGCCGATATGATGAAACCCGAACCCAGGGACTGTTTTTCCGGTTCGCCTTCCGGCATCCGGAATCCATGGTTGCCGAAAAAACGCTGCATCAGATCATTGAGCGGACTGTCTTCGGGAAGATCCTGCAAGTCGGGTACGTTGAAAGGCAACATGCCCCGGCCACTGGCAATGTGTTTGGTGCTGATGTTCACCACCGCAGGGGCATTCTGTTCCGCAAGATCCGCAAAATCCGGCAACTCTATTGCGCGCGCCGGCATCATCACCAGCCAACCGAGGTAGAACAGTGAAACCAGTAGGCTTCGACGCATATCAATTCTCATTAATGACTCCCGCTGGGATAGGCTTCCTGCAGCACAGGGGGTAAAACGGAAACACAGGAAAGCTGGCCGGCTCCGGCATCAGGAGAAGCCTATCTTGGTTTGACCGGTCCGACGCAGGATCACGGCCTGGTACTCCGGATTGGTGTGTTGTGCTTTCGAGAATCGCCGCAGAATCCAGAAACCGCCCGCTAAACCGGACAGTCCTCCGATAATCTGAGGCAGTTCCCCATGTAACATGAGCGGACTGCGCACCCACAGGTCGGCGACTATCGCCCCTGCGATCAGGCCAACGAGTGGCATCAGGTAGGCCAATAGAGAGAGTTTCACCAAGGCACGTTCCTGAACCCCGATGATGACCCGTTCTCCGGGGTGAACATCCAGGGTGTTGAGGACCCGCATTTCGTTGTCATGACGCTTGAACAGACCGGAGAGAACCGAGGTACTGCAGCTACCTGCACTCTGACAAGAACCGCAGGCGGCTTGTTGCTGGGTTTCAACCACTGCGAAACCGCCGTCGACACGGACGACCCGGGCGGTCTCTT
>JARRNW010000218.1:0-7795 GCA_037384565.1 Candidatus Thiodiazotropha sp. | reverse complement strand
ACTTAAGCGAACAACCACCAGCATCCCGGTATATGTCGCGATCCAGAATGCCTGACAGAGCGACATCCCTGGAGGCCATCCTTAGGTCCGTAAACGGTGCATCCATGCACCACTCCTCCGACTGACGCCGGAATGACGAGAATTAAGAGTGTCACTTTAAGTTATGCGCCATTCTACCTTGAGGTTCAATAAATATTCATCCCCCAATGAATGAACACACACATTTTGACGTCAGAATTCACACCTGCGGAAACGCTGTATAGAGAAAGGCGCCAGGAAGGCACAGTTACTGAAACGGAGTTCGTTGCAAAACAGAAGCAAGGGAATGATCCGTATTCCGGTAAAACACCGCCAGCCAGATTGTAATTGCCAGGGGATCGGTCCAGCTCACCCGGTGTTTCCTGTGCGCCGGGATCATCAGATAGTCCCCCGGGAACAGATCGATCTCCGCCTCATCCTCGAAGGCGAGCCGGGCGTGCCCCTGAAGCAGTAGGATCCACTCATGTTCATCCTGGTCATACCAGCCATTTTCCGGGGATGTCTGACCCTGGGACAGGATGCGCTCGATGCGTAGCGCCCCATGTCGCAGTAACTCATCGAATCGCTCCTGCGACAGATGCTCGGGCAAATTCTCGAACAGGTTACCGTCGACCATGAGAGACGCTAACGTCATCCACTGCGCATTTTGTTCACTGCAACCGCTGGTATCTCAGCAATCTTTTGGGAACGGACACGCTTGACGGGAAAGTACAGGGGCCTCAGAAAACGGTTCCGTTCGATCACGATTTTGATCAACAGCGGCAGGGTCACGCTGATCCCATAGGCAACTGTCGCGCCCAACAGTCCCCACTCCGGCGCGATCCAGTGATCGAACCAGGCCTGCAATTTGTGTAGCAGGAAGTAGTGAAAGATGAGGATAAACAGACTCGCGGAACCAAACAGCTTAAAAAAGCCCTTGATACTTGTAACCTGGGAAAAGAAATAGGCACAGGAGAGCACCAAGTAAATTCCCGACAGGGCGCCCAAGGTCGCCAGCACGGGTTCCTGATAGACCCTGCAATTGAGATCGATACTGGCCTCGGAGAACAGTACCACTGAAAAGAACAGCACTCCCATTCCCACCACTAACCAGGGATTCGGCTTAAACTGCTTGACCTGCTGACTGAGAAAGTGCCCCGCCATGAAAAACGCCATACTGATGAAAATCAGGTCGATGCTGAAGGGCAGCCCCGGGAGGGTATACCTTTGACCGAACATCCCAACCTCGACGGCGTTGAAGAGCCCCATCCAAAACACCCCGAATCCGAGCAGACCAAGGAGCACAAGGAGCTGTACCCTGCCAGGACGGGCATCGAGCCGAAACCCTCGAACCAACCCGTAGGAACCCATGAACAGGACCCACAACAGGGTCAGAAACCACAGGGGGGCCCAGCGGATGGTGCGGCCGGTCCCATAGAAGATTCCGAGAGCCTCATTGAGTGCGCCCTCATGACCCAGCAGAATCGTGGTCAGGAGCAGTAATCCCAGGGTGACGAAATAGGGCTTGAGCAGGGCTTCACCTCGGAATAAGTCGCTGCGAGCTGGCTGTGGTGGAACGCCACGAACAGAATGCTCATGCCCTTTGCGACATCGATCAGATCAACCCGTTTGTGCATACTCTGCCTCATCCTTGCTTGCTGAAACACCCCATTCCGAGATCCTAATCAGTAGTAGTAGTAACGCGCTATTATCTCACGTTCCCCCGTCCAGAACATAGCAACGACCCCTTCAACCCGCCATCGAGGTCTCAATTCAGGCACGGAATTCCTTCCTTTTCTACCCAGCTCGACCCGAACCAGTGAAAATCACAAAAAAGACCGCCAGGTTCCAATGCTACAATGGCCCGCAAACAACAACCGCTTTGGGATAGAAATGGGCACGGAGTCCGATTTCCAGAAACAGGGATCGGGGCCGGGACCAGGCCATGCGAACCCCATTTCGAGGATACTGTCTGAGACCAGGATCTTCCGCCATTTCGATACCACTATGGATAACACACATCACTGGGCCTATCCGGCGCGCGACAAAAGGGACCTGCGGCTCGACTTCATGCGCGGCCTGATCATGATTTATGTGGTGGTGGTACACCTCGAGTACTACTCCCTGTTTTCCATGCTCGCCTGGGAGCGTCTCGGCCTGGTCTCCAGTGCCGAAGGTTTCGTGATGCTCTCAGGCCTGGTGGTGGGTCTGGTCTACGGCAACCGGGCCCGTGCCGAGGGTCTGTACGACGCGACGCACAAGCTCTGGCTCCGGGCCTTCAAACTCTACCGGGTCAACCTGTTCGTCATTATCAGCATCGCCCTGCTCTGCCTACTGCCCTTCATCAACACCTTCGAGGTGACCCACTGGTGGGTGCCCGATCAGCGCAATCACGCCTACGCGCTCTACCCCGCCGACGCCACTCCCTGGTGGATCTGGCTATGGAAGACCCTGACCCTGCAAATCGGCCCCCACCAATTTCAGATCATCGGTCTGTATGTAATCCTGTTGGGCCTCGCTCCGTTGGCCATCCGGGCCCTGATGCGGGGACACCTGGTCTGGCTGTTGTTGCTCTCCTGGTCGGGGTATATCGCCAACCTGTTCCTGGGACTGCATGTTACCCCCGCACGCTTCGAACTGGGTTTCCCCCTGCTGACCTGGCAGATGCTGTTCTTCAACGGCCTGGTGGTGGGTTTCTACCGGGAACAGGTTCTGGGCTGGCTGGTCGCGAAGCCCAACCGCTGGTTCGGTCATCTGGCCGCCGCCCTGTGCATCGGCTTCATTCTGCTCGCGAGCAATGCACCGAACCCCCTGTTCTGGCCCTGGCCGACCTGGTCCCTGATTCCACCGGAAACCTACCTGAAGTTGCATGGTTTCTGGTTCGACAAGACACTGCTTGGACCAGGGAGGGTACTGAACAATATCGCGCTGTTCGTCAGCATGTACATCCTGTTGACCCGCTACTGGCGGGTCTTCGATCGCGCCCTGGGGTGGCTGCTGATCCCCTTGGGTCAATCCTCGCTCTACGTTTTCACAGTACACGTATATATCATCCTGCTGGTGAGCAACCTGCCCATTCCGATCCAAGGCAACCTGTTCTGGGGCACCCTGGTGCATGGCACGGCGATCCTGCTAATCTGGCTCATGGTCAGACACCGGGTGCTGTTCCACTGGATCCCCCGCTGAACCCGCGAGATGATTTTTACCCATCAGGTATTGAAGATGAATGACAACCCCACCGATGAAGGAACGAACTGCCCCATCCGCACCGAACCGGATCTCTCCGGAGTTGAGGTGGTGAAACTGCATCCCGAACCCGCACTGCCGGACTATCTGGCGGCAATGAAGCAGGCAAATGGGGAGGCCGACCAACGCCTGGGCGAACACATGCTGCTCTCCTGGTACGACCGGGACCGGGATTTCGAATCCCCCCAGCATGCCAGCGAATGCCATCTGGACAGCGCCATACCAGGCTATGTGGATTACGGAATCTACCATGGCGCCACCCTGATGGTGGATATCGAGGAGGGTCGCTTTGTGTTTTTCTACCTGCCGGTGGAGTTGTGAACTAAAGAAACAGCAATACCGGCATTATGAAATGGACCATACGGATGAAGTCGCCCGAAACTGAACCTCAATTACCGCACACATCCATTCGAAACGCTGAAAGTGGCGGCAATCCAATCTTTACCACTACTCGTTAGCCACCACTTGCCCGAATCAGATATTCTTGATAAGCCGGAATCGCAATGGCGGCCAATATACCTATCAGGCCGACACCAATCACAAGCACGACCCCCCAAAATGACCAGCGCTTTTGCACCCGGTCAAAATGCTCAAGGCTGTCCCACCGCTTATTTTTCCATGCCCACTCCCGTCCCTTGACGCCAAGAATAATCGCAACAATTAAGCCGACGTAAGGTAAAAAGGCCAGCAGGCCAATCCATGTTTTATTTCCGATAGCCCAAATCCAATTAAGTAGAAACGCCCCCCAACTCCAACCTTTAATGCCCTCGGGAACCTCTATCCCCTTTCCGCCGCCTGAATTATTCTCGACATCAACTTCCAGATTGGACTTTGGGGTTTGATAAACATCATTCATTTCTAATTCCTTTCGCAAATCGCTTCTGTTCTGTGAACAACACGATAGTAAATACCGGCATCCACAAAATCATGGCATAGATCCTAGCCCATACTCATCAATAATCAAGCCGACGCCAACCGATCTGGATCCCACAAATAAACAGAATTCACTACCAGGGCTGGCATTTAAGGTACAGTCTCCACTGGCAGATTGGCCACCAACAGATCATCCTGTGTCACGACAATCAGATGGCCGTTGATGATGGTAATCGCTCTTACTTGAGAGGTAGCATGAAAGTTCCCTACAAACTTAGGCGACTCAGGCTCCTCAACATTAAGCACCTGTATGTTCCCTGATATTCCGGCGATGTAGAGCAGGTTATCTGAAAGTTGAATATCTGCTATATCCCCCTGTGTATCAATCGAGAGAATTTCATTCGGTGCAGCGGGATCACTGATATCCAGTAGTGATATCAGACCACCATAGTATGATATAAATCCATACTGCCCCGATAGTATAATCCCGGAAGGATAGAGATCTGTTGCAGTCAACGATCCCAGCTTACTGAGTTCATTAGTAGAAGAGATACGATAGGTAGTCAGTCCTTGCACAGAATCCAGAACATAAACAACATCATCCTTGATCGCAATATCGTCTGGCTGTGCGTGAACTGTTATCTGACTCAATAGCAACGGATCTGTTGATTGTTGCACATCAAGAACAGCCAGCAAACTATCAACAGTATAATCCTCCGAGAACTTCCCGCCTCCTACTACCGCCCTACTCCCGGATATTGCAATAGCAGTTCCAAACTCTATCACTGATTGATCATAGTGCGAATATAATCCTATCGCCTGCGGATCAGAAATATCGAACAGACTGAGACCATCAAATGAACTTGTCACATACAGGATTTGATCGACTACCAGAGGATTTTGATAGAGCTCTGGCAAGGTTTCCGTTGAGCTAACCTTGACATCCTGCAGGTCTGAAAAATCAAGACTCACAAGCCTGCGACTATAATCCTGACCAGCTAACAGATAGGCACGATTTTCATCGGATACCGTGATCTCCTCACCATCCTGGAGATCAATTCGTGCAACGATCGCAGGACTCGGTTCTAAACTTGATCCTCCACTCATATCGAATATCTGTAATCCAAAACCATTGATCAATGCATAGATGATCGATCCGGACTGTGCCAGATTGTTTGTCGCTCCTTTGGTGATAATCCGATCAACCTCACGGGGTGTGGCTGGGAGAGAAAAATCGTATACTGAAATACCGTCAGATGTTGCAAGGTAGCCTTTCTCGCCGTCGATGAGCAGTTGCCTGAAAGCCCATTGATCATATGATGTATCAATCGACCCGATAACATTCGGCGCATTGTCATCCGTCAGATCGAGTAGGGTGATCACACCATTTGCAACACCACCCAACTCCGATGACGCGATAGCATAGCCACGATCTCCGATCACCTGTAGATCAGTAACCGAAATCAATTCCAAATAACTGATCAAACTGGGCGATTCCGGATTGCTGATATCGATGACGCTCAACCCTCCAGGTTCCAGATAGGGACCAACATCCGTTCCCACATAGAGCCGTGTACCAGCCACAGCGATTGCAGAACCAAATGTATCCAAATCAAGGGAGGAGACAAGTATGGGATGGGTTGGATCACTAAGATCTAGAATATCCAAGCGAAAATCGTGAGATATCCTATCATAATCATTAGGGAAATTGACCCGATGCAGCGCAGCATAGCCATAATCTCCCTCAACCGTAAAATAGTTCAGATCAAATCCATCGGGATGATATATATCAGTGCCCGACAATACTGGATTGTCCCGATCAGAAATATTAAAGAGACTGATTGAATAGACATCATTCAGCCCATTCTGAACATAGAGCCAATCACCGACGAGCCTCATCCCCTTTATATCACCCCAGGTAATATTATCCACTCGATGCATAAGCTGTAGATTGTCCGGGTCGGAAATATCGACAACCGACAAACCCATGTCATCTGCAGCATAGAGTCTCTGATCACCGATTAGCACTCGATCTACCTGGGCAAGGTCGGTAAATTCACTGACTGACGGCTCGATTGTATCGAACAGTTTAACGGCATTCCCCGCTGTTGATCTGTTCTGATGAATATCCTGGATGACCAGTTGCAACTGCTCAAGACTGGGTCTTGTCATCTCTCGGTCGAGACGTGGGTGCCAACTATCGAGATCCAGATGATCAATAACACCATCATGATTGAGATCTTGTTTCAAAAGAAACTGTGCACTGCTGTCGAGACCCTGCAAAATTTGAGTTTGACTGGCCCCAGAGGCCAACAGATAACGAACATTTTGATAAGCCACTTCGGTCAGGACAGTCACTTTTGCCTCTCCCGAGATCAATTGAGCCCCTGTCAAGATGGTATGAAAACGTCCATTGACCGGTGTCGGTGCCTCATCCAGAACACCATCGTCATCTGCATCAATATCGGATCCACCATTGACCAACAACAGATAGAGGCCCTCTTGATCAACACAGTCTGCTGGAATAGATATTCTGCCTGCGAGCTCTAGATCTGCAGAATCATCTGTCTGGGAATGACATAGCTGACCGGCGGAAAGATCAGTCGCGTTATAGATTTCTACGTCCGCATTAACCACCGGACCTAACAGGGCTTGTGTAGTGTAGCTTGATTCAGATTCAGAATTATCTGCGGAATCATTTGAGTCACTACCGCCGCAACTTGTCAATATAATGAGGAGAAGAGAAAAAAGAAGATCCTTAATATTCATACCAATAAGCTCCTACTATAGATAGATCTGCTTACCAGATCTGAGCAGGATCAACTTGACCTTCCATCTGTCAGCAGGAAACTATTTTTTTCCAAATAGTGTACGCACTTTATAGCATGTTAAAGTGACAGATGCACCCAGAATTAAAATAGTTTTCGCTCTATATAGTCACACTCACAAAACAGACGATTGCGCCAGGTTTCAATGAGTTGCGAAACCACTTCCCACTCGGCTACGCTGACCAGAAGGGCCCTTTATAGAACCACATCCTGCGTTGTACCTCTTAGACATCAGACCACTCAGAGGCTTGATCCACCGAAACATCTGGACTCCTTCGCTCGTTTGTTCGTCTGCTTCTTCACTACTCAAGTTTCGGAGTTCAAATTTAGCACAAACTCACACATAACATGTTGAATGAAAAAGCAAGAGGACCTCGTGCAGGGTAATTTGGCGCTCAAAACTGCGAACAGATGGCGAAGCCGCAGCTGGTCTGGGATTGAGTGGCGGCAGTCTGAACGCACCTCAGGTTCGATCCTGCTGCGCAAGCCATTGCCAGGCTTCATCGTCATCAGAGAACGTCCGGATGTTGATGGCGTATTTCTCGGCGACGAACGCTATCAAGCGATCGACGTTGATGCGGCCGCGGGCCTTCAACGGCAGGAGCATCGCCCAGTATTTCCAACCGGCTCCTGCCGCCCGCGGCAGCCAGTAATCCTGAGACCAGGCACTGTCCTCCGCGGGCAGATTCGAATTGTTCCTGTCATCAGAGAGCCATTTCGTCGCCTTCTGCTCCCGCATCAGGCGCAACCCCGTCATCAGCACCGCCTGGAACGCCTCGCCGGAAATGGGTTGCAGAAACCGATGATGTATGATGCCCTCATCCGGGTAG
>JARRNW010000217.1:0-13632 GCA_037384565.1 Candidatus Thiodiazotropha sp. | reverse complement strand
TCAACCGCGGTCTCCACCGTGCCGTGACCCGACATCATGATCACCGGACAGGGCAGACCTTCATCCTCGCCCCACTCCTTGAGCAGGGTGATACCGTCCACATCGGGCATCCAGATATCGAGCAGGATCAGTTCCGGGCGCCGTTCCCGTAATACCTGCCGCGCGCTCTTGCCATCCTCCGCCATGGAAACCTCATAGGACTCATCCTGCAGGATCTCCTTGACCAGGTTGCGGATATCCGGCTCGTCATCCACAACGAGGATGTAGGCCTTACTCATGATCGACTCTCCTGTTCTTCCTGTTCAGTCGGCGGTTGCGGGACCGGATTAAGCAACATCGGCAACTGCATTACCATGCAGGCCCCCTTATCGCAATTTTCCGCCCAGATGATACCCCCATGCTCTTCGACAATCTTCTTTACAATGGCCAGCCCCAGACCGGTGCCTTTCTGTTTCGAGGTCACATAGGGTTCGAACAACTGTTTCATCATCGCTTCCGGAAAGCCCGGACCGTTGTCCTGAACCCGCATTTCGTAGAAGGGATGCTCATCACGCAGCATCACCCGGGACACCAACCGAACCCAACTCCCCGTGCGTCCCTCCAGGGCCTCGATGGCGTTTTTCAGCAGATCTCCAGACGGATCTCCCGATTGCCGCGATAGAGATCGGCCACCTCCTCGATCAGCCGGTCGGGCTTGAGGGGCTTGGGCGACATCTGCGGCGGTTTGGCGTATTCCGAAAAGTCATTGACCATGGTCTTCATGGCCTCCACCTGCTGCACGATGGTGTGGGTGGCGCGGTCCAGCACTTCGGCATCTTCGGCGGGCATGGTCTTCAGGTACTTGTGGCGTAGCCGCTCCGCGGACAACTGAATCGGCGTCAGCGGGTTCTTGATCTCATGGGCGAGACGCCGGGCCACCTCACCCCAGGCAGCGTCCCGCTGAGCCCGGATCAGCGCCGTGACATCATCGATCAGCACGATGTGGCCGAAGCGCCCGTTGGGCTGGGCAAACGGGGTGGTACGGCAGATCAACACCTTACGCCCTTCTCCGCCGAACAGGGTCAGCTCCCCGCGCCACTCCTGCTCGAGCTGGCGCAGGGGATGCTCCAACCCTTCGGCGAACTGACGCAGCATCGGCGACTCCAGCCCCAGGGACTGCACCGGACTACCGACCAGCACATTCAGGTCGGATCCGAGGATCTTGCCCGCGGCGGGATTAGCGGTGCGCAATCTGCGCTGGGCGTCAAAGGTCAGCATCCCGGAAGAGAGCCGTGCCAATACCGTCTCCAGATAGGCACGCTGCCCCTCCACCTCGCGCTGGCTCTGATCCGCCTCGTCCCGGGCGGATATCGAATCCGTAGCCGGTCACGCCTTCAGGCAACTGTGACAGAAGTGGGTCGCCAGGGATGCTCGTCACGGAGACGTGGCATCCCTGGTCGACCAGCCAAGAGACCAAACCGCGGTGAGCACGGCGAAGATCAACACCAAGGAGAGAGTCAGGGAGAAGTTGCGTTTCAGTGACTGACGCAGGTAGGAGAGTTCCTTATAGCGGTTATAGGCGATCTCCAGCTTCTCCGACAGGGCGCTGACCCGTTCCGAGGCGGGATAGAGTCCCTGGAGGAGAAAGGGACGCCCCAGGGGATCGGACACCGCGACCCGGATCATCAATTCATCTTTATCCCGGGCCAGACCCACGTAGCTGTTACCCTCGCGCAGGCGCTGCATGATGTAGTCATCGGGCTTCGCCGGGGCCAGCTCATCGGCCACCGCATTGGAATAGGCGATAATCTGCCCACTGAGATCGCTGAGTGAAAGCTCCAGGGCACCGGACTGCTGGCGCAGCCGGGCGATGGTCAGGGAGAGGGCCGATTCCGAGGTGTCGGCGATACTCATCATCTGCTGTTCGGTGTATTTCAGCCAGACCCGCTGATTCAGCGCCAGGGAGGCCTGCCCCAGGTCCCGGGCATCTTCCATGGCCTGGTCGATCTGTACGTCGAACCAGCTGTCAATGCCCCCCTGCAGGAAGCTGAAGGAGTAGTAGTAGACCACGCCCACCGGGGTCAGGGAGATAAAGGTGAAGATCAGCACCATGCGCAGGGTCAGGCGGGAACCGGCGCTGTGGCGCAGATACTGGCGGATCAGGCGGATCGAGTTGTAGGTGATCAACACGAACAGCACGAACATGCCCGCCAGATTGAAGATCAGCAGGGGTACGAAATATCGGCTCAGTTCGGCGGAGTTCTGCACCGCGCTGCTCATCAGGTGAAGACTCACCAGCAGCAGCACCAGCAGCAGTCCCACCGAAAGTCCGCCGAGGCGCAGGCGACTCAGGGTTGAAGGGGCCATTTGGACCATCCGGATGATAATTTCCAACCCCGCCCCAGATACGCCAGCGGTTGCAGGGGCAAGGGCAGGGATTCAACATCGAGATCGGCGCGCAACCGCAGGTCGTAGGATTCACCGGGAACCAGCTCATCCAGCTTTACCAGGGGCAGGTCATTGATCTCACCAAGGGCGTAGAGGGCGGCATCCTGGGTGACGAAACTCTGTTCCTCCCCGGTCTGCCTGTCCACCACTCGATAGAGTTCGGTGAGCGCATGGTAGCGAATCTGGAACCACAGGGTCTTGGTCAGTGGGCTGGGCTCCCAGAAGCCCCGCTGCACCTTCTCCACCGCCAGTTGCACCCTCAGGGTCAACGGCACCCCGTTGCTCAGTGCCTCATGGGCTTCATCGCTCAACAGGTAGTCGATCCGCGCGCTGAGCCGGTACTCATCCTTGAACTTGCGGATCTGTACATCATGAATATGAAAACTGGCTGCCTGAGCTCCCACAGCGGTAAGCAGCAACAGCAGTGGCAGGACGACCCTCAATCCCCTCACGAACAGACACCCTATGGGAGTTTTTAGTTTTGAGTTTGCTTTGCTCACAGGGTTTGTCCCTAAATATTCACCCGGTATCCGCACGGTACAACTAAAAACTCAAAACTCATAACTCAAAACTCTTTGAGAAGGCGGGCGTAGTAAAAACCGTCCATCCCATCCGTGCCGGGTGCAATCTGCCGGCCTACCGCCCGGGGTTCTCCCCATTCCACCTCCAGGGGTAACGCCCTGGCATCGGTGGTATCGGCGAGAAATGCCTGCAACTGCCGCTCATTCTCCTCCGCGAGGATGGAACAGGTGACGTAAACCAGGGTACCCCCATCGGCCAGCCGGGACCAAATGGCCCGCAGGATCCGCCCCTGCAGCGCCACCAGCGCCGGAATATCCTCGGCACGCCGTAGCAGCTTGATATCCGGATGGCGACGGATCACCCCGGTGGCGGAACAGGGCACGTCGAGCAGAATCCGCTCATAGGTCTGTTCCGCCCAGGGCCCCTGAGGCCGGGCGGCATCCCCCACCACGACCTCGGCCCGCAACCCCAAGCGATGCAGATTTTCATGAACCCGCTGCAGGCGCTCCTCATCCCGATCCATGGCGGTTAATTGGATCCCCGGTTCTTGCTCCAGCAGATGCCCGGTCTTGCCTCCCGGGGCAGCGCAGGCGTCAAGCACCCGCTGACCAGGCTGCAGGTCGAGCAGTTCCGCGGCCAATTGAGCCGCGCCATCCTGTACCGACACCCAACCCGCCTCGAACCCGGGCAGGCGGGACACATCACAGGGGGATTCGAGTACCACCCCGGCACGGGTATGCGCAATCGGCTCCGCCGTCAGGCCTGCCGCCTGCAACTGCTGCAGATACTCATCTCGGGCGTGTTTTCCCAGATTGACCCGCAGACTCATGGGCGGACGGACATTTAAGGCCTCAACCACGGTTTCCCAGCGCTCCGGCCACTGCCGGCGAACACCTTGCAGCAACCAGTCGGGCAGAGCATAACGGGCCTGGGGATCCGCCTCGAGCTGCTCCTGCAACTGCGCTGAGCGGCGCTGAAAATTACGCAGCACCCCGTTCACCAGACCCACCGCCCAGGACTTGCCCAGATGCCGGGCCGCTTCCGCGGTCGCATGAACCGCCGCATGATCCGCCACCCGCAGCTCGGAGAGCTGATAGAGTCCCACCAGGATCAGCGCCAGCACATCCCGATCCCGGGCCTTGAGCGGCTTGCTGAGCAGCCGCTTCGACAGACCCAGGAGGCGCGGATAACCCCGCATCACCCCGTAGCTGAGCTCCTGCATCAGACCGCTATCCCGGGGGTCCTGCAGCTGCGCGGCATGGCGCGGTATCAGGTCCGCCAGGGACTGGCCTTCCATTACCCCCTGCACTACCCGGGCGGCCAGGGTCCGGGGATCATAGTGACGCGCTCGGGCCATCAGCCGAGTACGACACCGTCCACGGTGTGAGCGTTGAGAAACTCACCCGCGGACAGGGCACGCTTGCCGGGCATCTGCAGCTGGGTGATGCGCAGCACCCCGTTACCGGTCGCCACATCGATTCCCGCTTTTCCGCTCGACAGGATACGACCGGGCACCGCCCCGGCCTCACCCGGCAAAGGCAGGCTGTTCCACACCCTCATCACCTGCTCATCAAACAGGCAATGGGCCACTGGCCAGGGATTGAAGGCCCGTATCTGACGATCGATCTGTTCGGCGTCCTGGGTCCAGTCGATCCGCGCCTCCTGCTTGTCGAGCTTGCGCGCATAAGTGGCCAGTTCATCGTCCTGAACCTCAGCTTTAAGACGACCCTCGCTCAATCCGGGCAGCACCTGCAGCAACGCCTCGGCGCCCAGGTCCGCGAGTCGGTCATGCAGGCTGCCGCCGGTCTCATCCCCAGCGATCGGAGTCACTGACTTGATCAGCATCGGGCCGGTATCCAGCCCCGCCTCCATCTGCATGATGGTAACTCCGGATTCCGGATCCCCGTCCAGGATGGCGCGCTGAATCGGCGCGGCCCCCCGCCAGCGGGGCAGCAGCGAGGCGTGAATGTTGATGCATCCGAGACGCGGGGTATCCAGAACCGCCTGGGGCAGCAGCAGGCCGTAGGCCACCACCACCATCAGGTCCGCCTGATGAGCGGCCAGCGCCTGCTGGGCCGCCTCGTCCTTGAGGGTCAGGGGTTGGCAGACCGGGATACCCTGCTCCAGGGCAAGCTGTTTGACCGGACTGGGTTGCAGCTTACGCCCGCGTCCAGCCGGTCGATCCGGCTGGGTGTAGACCGCGACCACGGTGTGTTGGGTGGTCAACAGGGCCTTAAGCGCCACAGCGGCGAAATCCGGGGTACCGGCGAAAATGATTTTTAATGGTTGTGACATGGGGTGGTGTATCTTGGTAGGTTAGGGGTGAATCGATTTTCCGCTACCCCATTCGGTATCGCCCTGGCACTCGCTATCGCCCTGGGATTCAGGCAGCCCATGGATCGCCGGGGTCGAACACCCGATAAGATCGAAAATCGGTTCATCACAGGTTTGGGATGGGGATCTCAGACAAATGAAATTTCGCGCATGATGATTGGCTCATATGCCATGTGTCAAAGCACCCGTTCAGATGACTTGATGAGCCTTGGTGTCGGCTGCACCCCCCTGCTGTCGATGCTCCTTTTCCAGTTTCTTTCGGATTCTCTGACGTTTCAGGCTCGACAGATAGTCGACGAACAGTTTTCCTTCGAGGTGATCCAGCTCGTGCTGAACACAAACCGCCAACAGGCCCTCCGCTTCCATCTCGTAGGGGACACCCTCCCGGTCCAGGGCGCGGAAGCGGATATGATTAGCCCGGGTGACCGGCTCATAGACACCCGGCACCGAGAGACATCCCTCCTCCATCTGCTCGACGCCGTCCCGTTCGAGAATTTCGGGATTGATCAGGTAGAGGGGCTGGTTTTTCTCCTCCGTGACGTCGATCACCACCACCCGCTTGGCGACATTCACCTGGGTTGCGGCCAGCCCGATGCCCGGCGCCTGATACATGGTCTCAAGCATATCGTCGACCAGCCGACGTATAGAGTCGTCAACCTGAGCCACCGGCTTGGCCTTGTTGCGTAGCCTGGGATCGGGGAAGTGAAGAATGTCAAGAATGGCCATCTGTTTATCCAAAAATCTATAGTACAAATGCAAGAAATTGCGCTAACATTATGATCATACTGGAAACTGGAGCATGCTCCTATACGCAGTCAACAGCTGATTCGCACAAGGAGCCTAGCATTCCGTGGGGGACTGTCCCCCGTACGATCCATCACCTGTTTACTGCGTTTCCGTATCGTACCCAAGGGAATAGTCATGTCACATTTTAACAACAAACTCATTGGTGTCATCTGCGGTCTGGTACTTTCCTGCACCGCCTTGGCGGCCAACCCCGTCGCGCTCAACCCCTCCCATCCCGAACGCTATACAGTGGTCAAGGGTGATACCCTGTGGGACATCTCCGCCATGTTCCTACGGGATCCATGGCTGTGGCCCGAGATCTGGTATGTCAACCCACAGGTCGAGAACCCACACCTGATCTACCCCGGTGACGAACTCGTCCTCACCTACCTAGACGGACGCCCGATACTGCGGGTCAACCGAAAGAACAAACTCTCACCCAGGATCCGCGCCACCCCATTGGACCAGGCGATTCCAACCATTCCCATCGATGCCATCGAGCCTTTCCTGACCCGTCCCTATGTGGTGGATGAGCACGAACTCGACAGCGCACCCTATATCATCCACTTCCTGGATGACCACATCGTCGGCGGTGGCGGCATCAGTTACTACGCCCGCAGCATTATGGACGATGATTATAAACATTACGCCATTGTTCGACCGGGAAAACCCTACAAAGATCCGGATACGAACGAGATCCTGGGCTACGAGGCGCAATACATTGGCGCTTCCGAACTACGCCGCACGGGCGACCCCGCGAAACTCTTCATCAACTCCTCCGAGATGGAGGCGCTCATCGGTGACCGCCTCATCCACACAGAGGAAGAGGAACCCCTGATCGACTTCCAGCCCAAGGTACCGGATGGGGATATCGAAGGGCGAATCATCGCGGTGCTCAACGGCGTCTCACAGATTGGCCAATACAATGTCGTGGTGCTCAACAAAGGCGCCAATGTCGGACTGGAACCCGGCCATGTTCTGGAGATCCTGCAGGGAGGCAACGAGGTTAGAGACATCATCAAGGGACGCGGTGAGACCGTGACCCTGCCCCTCGAAAAGGCAGGCATGCTGATGGTCTTTCGCACCTTCGAGAAGGTCAGCTTCGCGCTGGTGATGGATGCCACCAAGCCGCTCCATGTACTCGACTGGGTGCGTCCACCCGCTACCCGTTAACTGCTCGGGGCGCCGCAGGTAGTGCAGCGCCCCGTCCCACAGACCCGATAAAAACCAAGAAATCAAAGGTGTCATGGATGATGCGACTGCTGTCACATTTCAGAACACCGGAGGGGATCCTTGCCGCCCGCCGCGAAGAACTGCGTGAACTGGGTATTCCCCAGCAGACCGTAGATCAACTGCTGACACCCGACCGCGACCGGCTGCAATCCACCTGGTCCTGGTATGAACAACCCGGTCACGGAATCCTAACCCTGGCCGACCCGGACTACCCAGCACTGCTCCTGGAAATCGACAATCCCCCGCCGATCATCTACTGGGTAGGCCAGCTGGAGTACCTCAGTCAGCCACAACTGGCCATCGTCGGGAGTCGCAACCCGACCCCCACCGGACTTGCCAATGCCCGGGAATTTGCCCGCTTTCTCGCCGCTGCGGGTTGGTGCGTGTGCAGCGGCCTGGCCTCGGGCGTGGACGGGGCAGCCCACCGTGGGGCGCTGGAGGCCGGCGCTACCCTGGCGGTCATGGGCACTGGACCGGATCGCATCTATCCCGCCCGCCACAGGGATCTGGCCCATGAGATTGCCGGTGGCGGCCTGCTGATCACGGAGTTCCCACCGGGCACGCCCCCCAAGGCGGACTACTTTCCCCGCCGCAACCGGTTGATCAGCGGACTCTCCCAAGGGGTGCTGGTGGTGGAGGCCACCACCCAGAGCGGCTCCCTGATCACGGCCCGACTCGCCGGCGAACAGGGTCGTGAGGTTTTTGCCATTCCCGGCTCGATCCACAACCCCCAGGCACGTGGCTGTCACGCCCTGATCCGACAAGGAGCCAAGCTGGTGGAATCGGGCGGGGACATCCTGGAAGAGCTCGGTACTGTAGGGGAATCAGCGACACCAATGGCCCCGCGCAACCACCAGAAAAGTGAGGAAAACCGCTTGGCCGACCCAGCGTACCAGCAACTGCTCAATGCCCTGGGTTACGACCCGGTCTCAGTTGATGAATTAATCACCCGATCGGGTTTGACCGCAGAGTCGGTTTCGTCCATGCTGCTTTTGCTGGAGCTTGATGGTCATGTATCATCGGCACCAGGCGGTTTCTACTGCCGTACGGAATCCTTCCCATCCCGCACCAGCGGGAGAGAGAGCACATGAACGAAAATGTAGTCGATATACTGATCTACCTCTATGAGAATTACATGGATGGTGAGCAAGCCCCTCCCACGGACCAATACGAATTACGTGACGCACTGATCCAGGCCGGTTTCCCCTCCAGCGAAATCAGCAAAGCCTTCGACTGGCTGGATGAACTGGCTGAAAACGCGGAAAATCATCCGGGTACGGACAACCATCCTCATTCGCTGCGCATCTACACCGACGAGGAGATATCCCGTCTGGATGTGGACTCCCGGGGACTGCTGCTGTTCCTGGAGCAAAATGAGATGCTCACCCAGACCGCCCGGGAGCTGGTGATCGAACGGGCCCTGGCCCTGGACACCGCAATCATCTCAGAGGAAGAGCTGAAATGGATCATTCTGCTGGTACTGATGAACCAGCCCGGCCAGGAGGCCGCTTTTGCCCGCATGGAAGACATGGTGTACAACGAAGCACCCGCCTATTTGCATTGATTGGGCACGCCCGGGGAGTCGTTGAGCGCCACTCCCCGGTAGGATTTCGGCCCTGCCAACCCACCCCGTGTGCCCCGCCGAAGTCCCCCTATAAGCAGCACTCAATCGGAAATACCCTCACGAATCCGTTGAATCGTGGGACAAAAAACACTTGATTTCTTGATCGCGGAACGGTTCACTGTGCCGCGTTTTTCATTTGGAGACGACCTGAAACTACATGAACCTGGTCATCGTTGAATCACCTGCCAAGGCGAAAACCATCAAAAAATATCTCGGAGGCAGCTTCGAGGTACTGGCTTCCTATGGCCATGTTCGAGACCTGATCCCGAAAGAGGGGGCGGTGGATCCGAGCCAGGGATTCGCCATGAAATACCAGATCATCGAGCGGAACGACCGACATGTTCAGGCCATCGCCAAGGCATTGAAAAACTCCGAAGCCCTCTATCTCGCGACCGATCCGGACCGGGAGGGCGAGGCGATCTCCTGGCATCTCTCTGAGTTGCTGAAAGAGAAAGGCAAACTGAAGAACAAGCCGGTCTACCGGGTGGTGTTCAATGAGATCACCAAAAAGGCGGTGAATGACGCCATCGCCAATCCCCGGGAACTCTCCCATCCTCTGATCGATGCCCAGCAGGCACGCCGCGCGCTGGACTATCTGGTCGGATTCAACCTCTCGCCGCTGCTGTGGAAGAAGGTGCGCCGGGGCCTCTCCGCGGGACGGGTGCAGAGCCCCGCGCTGCGTATGATCGTGGAGCGGGAGCAGGAGATCGAAGCCTTTAAGGCGGAGGAGTTCTGGACCCTCGAAGCCGATTCCGAGAAGCAGAATCAGGCCTTTTCGGCCAAGCTGACCCACTATCAGGGTAGCAAGCTCGACAAATTCAGCATCAACAACGAGGCCGACGCTCAGGCGGCAGAGCAGGCCCTGAGCGCGGCGGGCGCCGACGGCCTGCTGGTCGCCAAGGTCGAGAAGAAACAGCGCAAGCGCAACCCGGCTCCGCCTTTCACCACCTCCACCCTGCAGCAGGAGGCGGCGCGCAAGCTTGGTTTTACCGCCCAGCGCACCATGCGCACCGCCCAGCAGCTCTACGAGGGTGTCGATGTGGGTCAGGGCACCGTGGGTCTGATCACCTACATGCGTACCGACTCAGTCAATCTGGCCGACGAGGCAATCGCCGAGATCCGCGACTTCATCACAGACAAGTACGGCCAGGATCAGCTGCCCCCCGAACCGCGCCGCTACAAGACCAAATCAAAGAATGCCCAGGAGGCCCACGAAGCGATCCGTCCCAGCTCCGTGCTGCGGGTACCTGACGAAATCAAGGACCACCTGACCAAGGACCAGGCGAGACTCTACGAGTTGGTGTGGAAACGCGCCGTGGCCTGCCAGATGATCCACGCCACCATCCACACGGTGGCCGCCGACCTGCAGTGCGGCGAGGGCAATATTTTCCGCGCCAATGGCTCGGTAATCGCCAAGCCCGGCTTCATCGCGGTCTACCAGGAGGGTCTGGACGATGCCGCCAAGGGCGACAACGACGAGAAGCTTCTGCCACCACTGAACGAGGGGGAGACCCTGCCGTTGAAGGCGATCCGCCCGGAGCAGCACTTCACCGAGCCGCCCCCCCGCTACAGCGAGGCAACCCTGGTCAAGGCCTTGGAGGAGTACGGTATCGGCCGTCCCTCCACCTATGCCTCGATCATCTCCACCCTGCAGGACCGGGAATATGTGGTGCTCGACAAAAAGCGCTTCAAACCCACCGACGTGGGGCGAGTGGTCAACAAGTTCCTTACCGAATACTTCACCCGCTACGTGGACTACGACTTCACCGCCAAACTGGAGGACGAGCTCGATGCAGTCTCCCGGGGCGAGGAGGCGTGGGTGCCGCTGCTGGAGAAGTTCTGGAGCCCCTTCAAGGAGCAGATCGACCATACCCAGGAGAACGTCAAGCGCAGTGACGTCACTCACGAAGCGCTGGACGAGGCCTGCCCCAAGTGCGGCAGTCAGCTCTCTATCCGTCTGGGTCGCCACGGCCGTTTCATCGGCTGCACCAATTACCCCGAATGCGACTATACCCGGGATCTCAACGCGGACAGCAGTGAGAAGGAGGAGCCGACGGTGGTAGAGGGCCGCAACTGCCCGGAATGCGGTTCCGAACTGGTGATCAAGCGGGGCAAATACGGCAAGTTCATCGGCTGTTCCAGCTACCCGAAGTGCCGCTACATCGAACCTCTGGAGAAACCCGAAGATACCGGGGTGAGTTGTCCCAAGTGTCACAAGGGCACACTGCTGAAACGCAAATCCCGGCGGGGCAAGATCTTCTACTCCTGCTCCACCTATCCCGACTGTGACTACGCGGTGTGGAACGAGCCGATCGCCGAGCCCTGCCCCAACTGCGGCTGGCCGGTGCTGACCATCAAGACCACCAAGCGCAAGGGCACCGAGAAGGTCTGTCCCCAGAAGGACTGCTCGTTCAGCGAACCCTACGAGGGCTGACCTGGCGCGGTAGGGATTTTGTTAAATCCCTACCGCGTTGGTGCTATCCACCTCAATTTGTAAGCCCGGATGAAGCGAAGCGGAATCCGGGGCCTCGCGTAGAAACAGACTCAGGCAAACAGCTCCTGATAGACAGTGGTTGCATTTGCCGCACTATTGCCGCTGAGAACAAAACCCACCAATCGCCCGCTTTGAAGGTAATCCACCCGGCCCGGTTCGGCGTGCGCTTGAGGGATGATTGCAGGGTCATCCCCCTGCAGAGGCCCACAGATCGGGCCTGACGGCGAATCGGCTCGATATAGCCATAGATCGCCCCCTCCACTTCGGCACAATCCCCGATGGCATAGATGTGCGCTTGAGAGGTGCGCATATGCCTGTCGGTAGCGATACCGCGACCGACCCTGAGACCGGCCTTTTCCGCCAGTTGGGTATTAGCCACCAGGCCGGCGGCGGAGAGAATCAGGTCGGTTTCGATCGCCTCTCCGTCCGACAGCACCGCACGCAGGCGTTCACCGCTCCGTTCGGCGCTGTCCAAGGTGACGTTCAAGTGCCAGTCAACGCCCTTCTCCTTCAAGCGATATTCCAGTCCCTCCGCCAGATCGACAGGTAGCATTGAGGCCAGCGGCCTGGCGGCCGGGTCGATGACACTGACCGGATATCCCGCGCTGGTGAGATCCTCAGCGAATTCGCAGCCGATCAACCCGGCGCCCAGGATGGTGACATGCCGGGCCTTCCCGTCCAGCCGTTGGCGCAGCTTTTTGTAAGCCGCCAGGTCGTTAACCCTGAGCACACTGTCAGCCGCGTCACCGGAGATGGGCAACTGGCGTTGATGCGCACCCAGAGCCAAGATCAACGTCGCATACTGGATGCCACCCTTTGAGGTGGTCAGGCGACGTTTTGTGACGTCGATCTTGATCACCCGGGTCTCGGTACGAACCGCCAGACCGAGTGCGGCGGCGCGGGTTACGGCGTCCTGCTCGATCAGATCGTCAGCGCTCTTACCCTGAGCCAATGCGGTGGAGAGGGCCGGCTTAGGGTAGCTCAGCCCCTCGCAGGCCGAAATCAGCAGGATCGGCGTCTCCCGGTCATGGCGGCGAATGCTCTCAGCCACCGACCAGCCAGCGATACCGGCGCCGACGATGACCACATAGTCATCCCCCCCGCGACACAGGGCGCCCGCGGCTGGGCGGGGTCCCCGGCGGGGTGCAGCAGCTAGCGCAACGGGTGCTTCCGGCAGGGGGCGAAGATCCGCCTTGGTGAGTCCACACAGCGGGCACTGCCAATCCTCCCCGATCGCCTCGTAGCGGGTGCCGGGAGCGAGGCCGGAATCGGGATCACCCCGGGCTTCGTCGTAGATATAGCCACAGGCATCGCAGATCCAGCGGCGATAGGCAGGCTCGCTCATGTCACACCTCCTCTACCTGACTCAATATGGCGTCGAAAATGAGATCCAACTCAACCCCGATGGCATCGAGTTCACGGGAACCGTAGGGGGCAAAGACCTCGCTGGGCAGGCGACAGGCGACCTTCACCTGCTCATCCAGTTCATAGACATGGATACGCAGGGGAATGTCGTGCCCCGCCGGCTTACAGGCCTCCCAGACACGGATCGCGAAGTCAGGGCGGAAGACCTCCAGGATCTGATCGGCGGGTACCGTCTTGCCCATCTTGGCCGCATTCGCCTGGCCGTTGATGTGGGCAACGACACGCATGTTCTGCGCTTCGATGCCGGCCAACAGCTTGGCAACTGTCTGTTCCGCCGGTAGGTTTGAAGTGAAGGTTTTCATAAACAGCGTCCTTCGTTTGAACGGGGGAGGCTCATGCCCCCCCAGGTTGATGACACACCGCGCTCAGGCGGCAGCGGCCAGCTTGTCGAGCTCCTTGCGCAGGTGCTTGATTGCCGGTGTAACGATGGCGATGAAATAGGACTCCCGCAGCTTGCGCTGGGCCGGGGCGGTCTGTAGGTAGCCCTTGGCGCCGGTGTGCAGCATCGCTGACTGAGAGGCACGGATGGCCAGCTCACCGGCAGCCAGACGCAGCTGCAGGATCTCGCGGAAGAACTCGTCGGAGCTCTCGTAGGGATCCTCGGCCAGGGCCAGAGCCGCTTCCACCGCGTCGTCCAGCTCCGCCTGCAGCTCGTCGGGGCGGTCGTCCAGGTAGCAGTTGACATGGCCCAGCAGGGGCTCCACCTCGCGGCAGAGATCGATGCACGACTGGATGTTGCCCACGCCCATGCCGAACTGCAGCAGCACGATGCCCGAACGGGAGCGGC
>JARRNW010000216.1:0-11287 GCA_037384565.1 Candidatus Thiodiazotropha sp. | reverse complement strand
ACGGCGGCTGTCGAACGACATCACCCGTGCGGGCCCCAACGCTTCCGCCGTCACCGGATAGATCGGGTGTTCCATGAACATCAGAGCTTCGGCGAAGGTACTACCGGGCTGGATGATGTCGATGATCTTCTGATCCCCGTTGGAGGAGACACGGAAGAGCTTGATCTGACCGCCAATGACCAGGAAGAACCGATTGGCGGGATCGCCTGTTTCAAACAAGGTCTCTCCGTCTTTCAGCGTAGTGATGTGACTGCTCTCCAACACCTGTCTGACCTGTTGATCATTGAGGGTGGAGAAGAGATGTGCGCTGCGTATATCGATGTTCATAGTCGCTAAAGTGCTCCGCAGTGAGATGTCGGGATGTCACGAAATCCAGACTTCATGATGATGCATGCCGAGACGACGACTCGAACTGTCGGCATCCTGAGCGCGCTCAAGTTCCATTCAATGAATGAATATTGCCTCCTGACGCCGGTTTGGCGTTTGACGAATATCAAGGAGGCAGGGGCAGCCTCGAAGGTTAATGGGCGAGAAAATCACTAGCACTTGCAGGAGACCGATGGCACAGGCGTTGCTACCTAACCTGCCGCTGCGCTACGCCGGGATGAAACGGGAATAGCTCGGGTTTTCCCTGATAAGACACGCGACGGTGCACTGGCAAACCATAAGTAAGTTTCTGTCTGGTCATGTTTCACCGTTCCCGGTTTGATGCATGTCAAGGTTGCGGGCGGATCGGAGCAGAGAATGGACAGAACACTTTAGGGAACGGACAAGATCAGTGGTTTCGGGGCCTTTGACAATCGATCACCGACGTTGCAACGAACTTTTCCTATCGTTGGAAAAAGTGATAACCGCTTCTGAGTGGGATGCGGCTAGTAACCAGATTCATGCGTTCAAAGCGGCGATGAAGCGTCATTTCTCCGTCGAGGAGGATGTACTCTTTCCCGCCCTGGAAGCCGCCACGCCGAAGGCCGGGATGGCGATTCGTGTGATGACCATGGAGCATGTTCAGATGCTGCACATGATCCAACGTTTGGCGATGGCGGTTGAACAACGCTCGAAACAGAATGCACTCGGTTTGTCAGAAACATTGTTCATGACCATCCAGCAACACATCATTAAGGAGGAGAATATCTGAAGGAATAGTTCAGGTTGAACAGCATCTCGACGTACGAGGGCTGGAACCGCCGATGCCCATGATACGCATACTCGATACACTTGAAATCCTACCGCAGATGGACAGCCTGCAAGTCACCCTCAGTCGGGAACCCTACCCACTCTATGCCTTGCTGCGGCAGATGGACTTTGTCTGGGAAACCCATCGTTCAGGTCCCGACGTGGTCGTTCGTATTTGGCACGCGAAGCGCCGACAATAGAATCGGTAACGTATTCAGTGATGTGTATGGGGGAGAACGAGCATTGAAACGATGGATGCTGATTGGACCGATTCTGCTGGCCTGCCAAGCAACCGGAGGCGAAGTCGGGACGTTGCCGCACGGTGACTGCGATAAGCTCATGCCACGCCACGATTACCGTCACTGCGACCTCAACGGTCGCAGTCTGCATGGCATCGACATGAGCGAAAGCCTGCTACAGGGAGTCAATCTTCAGAATGTCAAAATAACCGATTGCCGCCTTGACGGCGCGCAACTCCAGGGCGCGGATCTGAAATGGGCGGTGCTCACAGGAAGATAGGTGAGGAAACCATCCGGGGTCGATCTGTCCGCAATGCGGAGGTGAGAGCAAGGTGATCGCCAGTATTGACGATCAGCCGATCATCGACAAGATACTGGCCCAGCTCATGAGGAAAGGCGCTTTACCGCCACCGCCATCCTGCCTTGATATACATGGGTGATGGCGGTTATTCTTCTTATACTTAGTGGGACAGCAGTGGCTGCTAACCCCTTAAACGACCCCTTAAACAGTGAAGAAGCCCCCCTAAATTTCATACTTTTATTCATATAAAAATCTATTGCTGAGCACCATCAAAAAAAGGAACGAAACAGTGAGCAACACTAACACCAGGAGGCTGTTTAGAGCCATTTTACCCCTTTTAGTACTAGCTGCCTGCTCTACGACTTCAATCGGTGCCCCCGGTTCAGCTGAAGATGAAATATTCTATCAATGCTATGGCCAATCTTTGGTGAATAACTCAGGTGTTTCACAAACCTTTTGTGAATGTCTCAATGACCGCGCCGCTGAAGTGCTTAACTCATCGGACCTTGCAAAAGCAAGGGCAGACTACAATCATCTCAGCATCCTTGAGAGTAAATTAAAAGAGAGCAAAGCCCATTCCTACGAGCGTAAAGCCAGTCTTATTGTGTCGAACTGTGCAGCCTGTGGTCACAAAAAATTTCGCAACTGCCTGCCCAAGAGCGGTAGTTTTGGAATGAATAGAAAGATTAAAACCATGCTTATCCATCTGGAAGATGCACAGTTTGATTTAGTAAAAAAAGGTGCGATCTATCAGGATTTGGTCGTTGACGTTATGAATGTGGTTGGCGAAACCTGTCCTGCCATGGTGCGAAACCCCATTCAAATTTGGGTTGGGAAGATTAGAGAATCGGATGGGGTGTTGCTAGAAGAAACGGATCGCCTGCTTTTGGATAGGCGCCTTGAATCAACCTACAAAACTTATGCTGAACGCCGCGGTATGAGAGCTGTCAATTCAAGTCTGGACATGCATTTTGAGAGTGTCCGTGCAGGCAAGCTGCCATTAGGAGGATTTTTAATTGGTATGGATATGCTGGAGAAGCGTCTTAACGCGATCAGACATCTGGGAAAGGATTGTTCCCGTGGTGGGCGAATAGATAAGGTTTATCGTAATATCCTGAGCCTGGAGCTTGGAGAACCTGGTGTTCTGCCCACAGGTACTCCACGTCGTTTCGAGAATGGGATCGACCAGGCTCGGTTACAGCGCGTCGTTAGCGAGATCAAATTGGCTCAAAAGACTGCACAAGAAAAACAACGAGCAAATGGTCCCTTAAGATGTTCCTGGAAGCCAGGACAGGTAAATGGCTCAAGACTACCAGGAGACAAGGCACTGAATGTGCAGTCTATGTCCAACTACAAAGTCAATCGGAAGCTGGCCACGCCACAGACTATCAAGCTCGATTTACTTTCAATGTCGCCATAAATACCAGGATTAGAAAAGCTTGCAGGAAGACAATCGCTTTTTCTAACAAGAGTGGTGCCAGGCTCAACGGATTTGCGACTTTGGGGAATCCCGGGGAGGAAATCCCTTACTACTTGAAATTAGTACCCTGGTCACGAAATGCAACTGGCAATTGTGCTGATGAAGTGGTCTCTCTGATTCCCGCAAAATTGTCACCAGATACTATTTCCTTCCTTAGGAAGGTGGAAAAAGAAGCAACAGTTTACGAGATTCCTGATGACTACTGGTGAGTATAAGAAGAACGCAAGAAAAGTGGAGAAAAAGTGACGCATTGGAGTTAGCAAGGATAGGATATGGCTGAATTAGACGAAGATAAATATTGGGTTCTCCGTGCAGGTGGAGAAGAAGATTCAGCGATAGATTGGGGGTAAGCTCTGATGAAACAGAATTTCACCATCTAAAGAAGCGATTATCCAAATAACGCCCGTATAGACATAGAAGAGCAGTTCATTCACAGGACACACATCCTATAGTCTACTGGTCGACGATAAGAACTACTACATCCAATCCCCCATAAAATCAATCATAAACAGTTAGTTACGTTTTACTGTTTTTCAAAAAACTCTAAAGAAAATTGTTAGAAAGTGACAGTTCCATTTGAATTTTAGCTTTTTCATAAAGAACTAAAGTTATTGTCCAAAATATAACTGTTATATGGTATACGAACGGGAATCATTCCTAATCCGAGGGCCATGGACAGCCTACATGAGGACGACGCTAAACCCACGCTGTTAATGCGAGTATATTGGTGGAATTAGAATGGGGCAGGGCATCTATTCTTCGGAGCGAACGCCAGAGCCGCTCTTGGAGCACAGTAAAACCCTGGCGTAGGACCGGGGCACCAATAGGTTACCACTTTAGCGAGTCGATTTTGTGGGACTCAGATATCCAAGATTTTGTCACGAGGTGGTGACGCGCTTGCACCATGGAGGTCTAGATCTGGAAACGGCCAGAAGCGGGAATTCATAAGGACGGGAATTACAATCAGAAACCGCCAGGTAGCGGACTTTTCAACAAAAATGCCCGGACTTTTCAACAAAAATGCCAAATTTCGCCTCTGTCACGATTTGCTACGAATGAATAACGTGACAGTGGTTGGCTAACTTATTGAATTTGCATTTAAATTATTGTTTCATAAGGGTCTTGCTATAAATGTTTAACGAGACCCCTTGTCTCGTTAAAACAACTGTTAACTTTATGAAAAGAATAGGTACCACAGTAGGTGTTTTAGCTATATCAGCATTTATAGGCTCTACTATATACTGGAAATATAGCGCTCAGGTTGCTTTTCACGAGTATGTTACTGTCATAGTAAAAAAGGGTATTGACCAAATAGATATATGTGAAATGGAATGTGGAAAATCAGTAAATTGCAGAAAAACAGATAACTTAAGTGAAATAGAATCATTGATGTTATTTAATGAGCCAAGCATGGGGCCAACCAAAACAAAACACACCTATGAGGGTATGCTGAGAGTCTATTCCAGTGGTGTATTGGAGTGTTTTAGAACGGTCGAATATGAAAGCAAAAAAGGAGACATATATCTATATCAGGTATTTTCTGGAGACAACTGCCGGTCATTTAAGCATGGTGCTCACTCTGTAGTTATTAAAGGCTTGAGTAGGTACCTAATCACAGACACAAAAGCTAACCAGGCATTACAGCGGACAAGCCGCTGAATGCGACGTTATGCAAAAGGGAACGTTAATCAATGACTGAGAAAATTATGCTTGGAATTGGAATCCGTTTACTTGGGCTGTATTTACTTATTTCAGGTATTGCTGCTATTCCCGATATTTTCTGGTTTATGGAATCAGAGATAGTGGATCCTACGTCAAACATTAAAGTTTTCGCGTTATCCTGGCATGCGGGTCTCTATATTATTATTGGTTATGTATTTTTGTTTAAAGGTACGCTTATTGCGCACGTTCTAGGTGCATCAAATAGCAAAATTCAAACTGACATAGGTTTAGCCAATAATCAGATTATTCAGCTTATGGGTGTATTTCTATTAGTAACTTCAATTGGTCCAATTATAAAGGGAGTAATTCCATTATTTGATGTTGGTGAAATTATGGTATTTGATGTTGGATATCTAATATCAACCATTGTATCTTTTTTTATTGGTCTTGTTTTATTTATTAAACCAAGTGTTATTGGTGATCTAATGGCGTCAAAAAAAGGCAATGCATAACAAAATAATCATGCCGCTCACTATCGTTCGCTCGGACGCCCCATATTTAGCCGTTATGTTTACTAATTAACGGTACTATCATATGGACTTCGTGAAAAATACCCCTTGGTGGCTCACTATTCTTTTGTACATGACTTCTTTGCTTTTAGGCATTTTTGTTGGGGCTCCAATAGCTGTTACTTATTACAAATTAACTATCCCAAGTGAAGTAGCTGAGCTTTTTGGATTGATAGCAATAAATCATTGGTACTATTTGGTTGGCCTTAGCCTATTAGCAACTTTTGGCTTTAAATATGTTCGCTCTAAGAAAAATTTAGCATTTATTTTCACATATTTGTTTTTTAGTGTTTTAATAATTCCGGTTGTTTTCTATGGGGTTGAGGTTTCTAACTATTACAGCTACAAAACATAACCAGGCGCTACACTCGGACTCGCTACCGCTCGCCGGTGAGCGCAAACGTTATGTGATGTAGCAAAACATGGAAAAGCTCATAGAAGATTTGGAATGCGAGAATGATATCGCCAAAATGGAGGCACTATTCAGAAGACATCTTTATGAGACAAGCTATACAAACGAACAACTGAAGAAATTAAGAAATAATCCAAAGGTTCAAAGATATACAGGGTTGCAGTACATCTTGGAAAAAGTAATTGAGGAAAATAATTTTAAAAGTTCGAATGAGCAAGCAAAGAAAGAGTCAATTTTTAAAATAATATTTATTGGTATAGGGTTGTGGCCATAAACGGCAAACGTGAGTCACATAACAAGCGGGTCATGTCGCTCGCTCCGTTCGCTGGGACGCTACGCCTTCGGCTCCGCGCCCCATACCCTAAACGTTAAGTGTAAAAAGGAATTAGAATGAATATCGACTATCTTGAGAAAGGCTCAGATGATTGCCCGATAATTAGGGTATATGGAAATGAGCCGGATTCTGTTAGATTGCTTATGAAGTGTATAGCCGATATGGTGAATGGGGACATTAAATCAAAGTGCCTCAATGATATAAAAGGTTTTAAAGGCATCAATGGTTGTAAATTTGATATTGAGCTTTCATCTTTACAAAAAGGTGTAATCCAATTAAGTAGTAATAATTTCATTTGCCAATTATCAAAAGATGGCTGGCAAGAAGCTTATGAGTTATTAGAGCCTCTTAGCGAGGATTCAAAGACCGGCTATCAATGGATTAATGAGTCAAGCGCAATATCGTTTCTCGTAAGCAGGTATGCAAATGGTCAATGGTAATAAAGCACTTAACAAGTTGCTTCTACGGAAAATTTACTCGCTGGCGCTCGCAAATTTCCGTAGAGCATGGCGTTAGGGCTGCGCAGCTAAATAACCCTTCGCGCTCATTGCAATATCGGGGAACGTTGCAATTAATTTTTTATCGGCAGTGACGAGTTTTGCATTCAGAGATTTGGCAATTGAAATAAACTCGCAATCATAAGCAGAGCAACCAGATTCTTTTGCAAGCGTCAGTACAGTTGTTGAATTTACGCTATATTCGTTTCCAGCTAGTTGCTTTTCCGCTTGTGTCTGCATTTGTAGCGCTGTGTCCAGATCGATAAGGTTCTTGCGAATGTACAGTGCCAGAATGTTTCTAAATTCACTTCGCCAAAGCAGGGGAGCGATCCAATGAGAGTCTCTTTCCAGTAGTGCTTCAACATCGGAGGTGTAGTCAGTAGGGAGGTACAGGTAGGCGATGGTATTTGTATCCACGACTATCATTCGCGGCCTTCATTTTTCGCTGCGTCGATTTCGTCAATCTCAATACGATCTGTCATTACCTGATTCCTAAGTATCTTAGCTGATTCCTTTAGATCTGCAGCAGATAGTTTAGAAGGCAACAAAGTCCTTTCTAAACAATAAATTAGCTCGCTATTAACGCTCCGGTGGTGGGAGTTTGCGGCTTGTTTGAGGTGTTCATACAGTTCGTCAGGTATATTCTTAATAGTTAAAGAGGCCATGATCCCCACCAATATGGTTGCAATATGGTTGCAATATGGTGGCATTATGGTTTTTGGTGATTGGGGTGTCAATATGGCCCTAAGAGGGATAGGAAGGGGTCTTTCTCCCCTCCCTCCCAGGCAAGTCGACCAAGGGAACCTCCCCCTTGGCCGCTCTCAAAACCGGACGTGAACCTCTCGATTCATCCGGCTCCCATCATTCAGCCCATCTTGAGAAGCCTTCCGCCCAATGAACAAATAGATTACACCTCTCACTTCTGATACGTTGCAACCATTCGGAAGCTCTTCGCTTACGTCCACGTAGGCGCTTGTACTTACCCATGGCCCAGCGAATCAGATAGGCATCTATGTTCTGGACGGCATCTCTCACTTCCGAGCGTATGAACCGTCCATAGTATAGGACCCAACCCCTGACAACGGGATTGATCTCCCGCGCAATCGAAGCCAAGGTCGCCCCACTCCACAAATGAATCTTCCATTTTCTGATACATTGCCTGATCTCTTTCTTTGCCTTGTCACTGATCGCCGGCGAGAAGTTGACAAACAACTTCCCGTGTCGCGTCCTATTCGTCCTAGGACGAAAGGTATACCCCAGAAAGTCAAAGCTCGTATGCTGATAGCTTAGCGCTCGAAGCTCATCCTTACAGTATACGATACGCGTCTTCTCCGGGTGCAGTTCCAGCTTGCAGCGCCTTAGTCTTTGATCGATCTTATCTCGGATGAAACATGCTTGTTTCTCCGATCTGCAATGTACCACCGCATCATCAGCATACCGTTCAAAGGGTATGTTGGGATGTTCTCGGCTCATCCAATCATCAAACACATAGTGCATAAGCATGTTTGCGAGCAACGGACTGATTACACCTCCTTGTGGCGTTCCTTTACTGCGCGCTTCAATCTGGCCGTCAAGTGTTTTCATCGGCGCTTTTAGCCAACGCTCCACATAAAGTAGAATCCATTTGCAGTTCGTGTGTTTCTCTACCGCTCGCATGACCAGTCTATGATCCAGATTATCAAAGAATCCTTTGATATCAAGATCCACTACCCAGTCATAGCGCCAGCAACGCTTTCGCGTTACACCGATAGCATCCAGTGCCGATTTCCCCGGGCGATACCCATACGAATCGAGATGAAAGTATGGCTCTACCAAAGGCTCCAGGTACTGTTTAGCTACGGTCTGCGCGATGCGATCTGCGACTGTTGGAACTCCGAGCAGTCGCGTACCACCATTGCTTTTGGCGATTGAAACAGCTAGAACGGCTGGTGGAAAATAACTCCCTGACGACAGCCGATTCCACAGTTTATACAGGTTATTTTTCAAGTCCTTCGCAAACTCCTGTATTGACTGTCGATCGACACCCTCTGCACCTTGATTTGATTTCACTTGCAGGTAGGCTTCATACACTACCCATTTCGAAATCTCAAAAGGCTTTGCAAGACCCATCGGCTCCTCCCTTCACCGGTTGGCCAATGTTTCTTGCCAAATGACCCAGCCCCTTCGCTCCACCTCCATTACAGCGGCTTCAACACTACTACGGGCCAGTCCGCCCCTGTGCCTCACATTGGTACTCTGGCTCTTGTGGGGTCTCCACTTGAGCGTCTCCCTTAGCATTGAGACGACAGGTTCCCATGTTCCATACATGAGCCTGAAATGAGCTCGCGCCACCTTCATGCCGGGTACCGCACAGGCAGTAAGCAGACGCCCCCTGTACTCTTCACGGGGCAGTGCTGAATCCCCGCTTTTGATACCAGTTTTATGCTTACGACACTTCATCAGTGGTTCGCTCTAGCTCGCCTTCTCATTTCTCACCTGACACCTTAAAATTGTGCCTTTTCTGTAACGCTCACCACCCCGGCTCTTTACCGACGCAGCTTACAGCGGTTTGAAGCCTGCTTCTGCCAGCCGACTTCGGAGGACCTACCTCCATCTCATGTATAGTTACGTGTCCGTGGACACTCATGGCACACCAGCACCGTACATACGGGTCCGTATACAGCGCCTATCTTGCCATTCGCAACGATGCCACGTCGAGCAGATCGACTCCCCATCAAGTGTCTATCGGGCCGTCGCCGGACGCTCGTTCCTCGCACCGTTTATGGTAGGCTTAAGTTGGTTTCCGATGAATTGGGATAGATGCAGAATGTTTGAAATAGATCATCTTATGATTGAGGTCGATGACCCTCTGAAAATTGCTAGTAATGTTGCAGAACAGCTAGGTTTGCCACTTGCCTGGCCTTTGACGGAACAAGATGGATACACCAGCATTGGTGTAAATTTTGGCGATATAAATATTGAATTCATAAATTTTAGAATCAGATTTGGAATTGAAGGTGAGTCATTCAAAGGTTTTAGTGGTATTGCATTTAAGATCGCAGACTCTCTAAGGCAGTCCATAAAGAGATTAAATGATTCAGAGATAAGTTATCGGATCGGAGAGGAATGTGAGGCCCATACAACCCTTCCTATAGAAGAAAACCAGGTTTTCCCTACTATTTTTCTTGTCAATTATCACTTTGACACTAGCGGTTGGTTTGAGCGTCTTAAAAAAGAATTCGCCGAATGTTCTGGCGGGAAATTTCATATCGGGCGCTTTAAATCCCTATCCATTAACAAAACAATCCCCGCCAATATGAAAGATATGTTTTATATTAATGACGGTGATAAGAATCAAATTTTCTTTGAATCTTCCACTGGTGAAAATACCGTTATTTCAGATTTGATTGAAAATTTGGAGATAGTAATTGCCTAAGAGGGATAGGAAAGGGGGTTTGCCCCCTCCCTCCCACACCACCTAGCATACGGACCCGTACCAAGGCGGTTACCAAAAGTGTCGGGCGATCTAACATTATTCGTTATGTGAGCTTTCCACTTACGCACCAAGAAAAGGTAAATTTTTGATATTTTTGTAGTTCATCGCCATTTCTAAGCAGTGATTTATTACTACTTCAGGTAGTTTCTTGTCGATTTTCACCACAATAGCGCGATTACCTTCAAATTCCAAAGTGTCCGAATACAATTCACGAAATGTATCGACGAGTTTCGTTTGGCAATGGAAGAAAAGAAAATAGTGATTGGGATATTTTTCTTTCCAGTCCATCCGCACAGGGCTGCCACCTTTCACTTGGTAGCTTGGTTCTCCCCATTTCAAAGATTCTTCGACTTTACCGGCATCAAGATCTTCTGCAATACAGAACACGAGTTCTCTCAGGTAAAGAATAAGCAGCTTGATATGCTCGGGATAACTATCAAACTTTTCTTTAACTTCAGTCTTCACAGCTAGCCATCCTATTTATATAACGTCGCAATCCATCGGAGTCGAGTGATAGCGAAACGTCCGTGTCAAATTTCCTTGTTGTTTCTATTTCGAAAAGTCCATTTCAATCCCAACTTTGCCACCAGATACATCAAAACCACCGGATAGTTCAACATTCATAAGCTCGTGAGAATTTACCCACTTTATACCATCAAGGCTTGCCCAATATTTATATAAATAAATGTCTTGCTTAAAGCTTACCATTGCTTTTGATAAAACATTTTGTTCAAAAACATTACCTTTAACTGTGAACTCAACAGGGAATTCTTTATTTGCAGGGATAAAAACAATTTGATCTTCTGACGCATTGCTGACTTCACCAATTGTAACGACAGGTTTTGTATCAATTAAGGACGATGAGGGCGTATTCATTGACGCACAGCCATATAACAGTACAAATAATGAACCGATTACAAACGACTTAATTAGCTTCACGATTTCTCCTTTGTAAACATAACTATCAAGCTCATCCAATAAAAAATCGCATCGCGGTATTTGGTCGGTGGAGCCTCTGGTGTTTGCCCGGCATGGGCACGATCTTATGGGGTGAAAGTCCCCTGTACATTATCTGGGAGTAATCATAAATGAATACTTTAAAAAGTACTAGCCGACGGCAACTGCAGCTCTGTGAAGAGTGT
>JARRNW010000215.1:0-6313 GCA_037384565.1 Candidatus Thiodiazotropha sp. | reverse complement strand
GGCCTACGCGGTTTAACAACAAGACCAATGGCGTCACCCCCAGGCGCTGGCTGGCAGCTTCCAATCCCGGGTTGCGTAAACTCGTCGATGAGACTGTGGGCAACGGTTGGATCTCACACCTGCCTGACCTGGAGAAGATGGAAAGCCTGGCAGAGGATGCGGTATTTCAAGACAAATGGCACGCCGTCAAGCGCCAGAACAAGGTGCAACTTGCGAAACTGGTGAAGCAGGACTGTGGGGTGGAGTTCGATCCTGATGCCATGTTCGATGTGCAGGTGAAACGAATCCACGAATACAAGCGCCAGCTCTTGAATGTACTGCATGTCATTCACCTGTATTGTCGGATCAAGTATCACGAAGCGGAACACTGGACGCCGCGCTGCGTACTGATCGGGGGCAAGGCCGCTCCGGGTTACCAGATGGCCAAGCTGATCATCAAACTGGTGAATAATGTAGCCAACATCGTGAACACCGATGAAGATGTAGGTAACCGTTTGAAAGTGGCGTTTCTGCCCAACTACCGGGTCTCCGCCATGGAGGTGATCGCCCCTGGCACCGATCTTTCCGAACAGATCTCCACCGCGGGTAAGGAGGCCTCTGGCACTGGAAACATGAAGTTCATGATGAACGGAGCCGTGACCATCGGAACCTTGGATGGGGCGAATATCGAGATCCTGGAAGAGGTGGGTGAAAATAACTTCTTCCTGTTCGGTATGACCAGTGAAGAGGTTGAGCACATGCGCAGTCACTATGTTCCCAATGCCATCATTGAGCAGCACGACGCCCTGAACCGTGTGATGCAACTGCTTGAGAGCGGTTACTTCAACCAGTTCGAGCCGGGTATCTTCGATCCGATTATCGAGTCGATCCGCAGTCCCTACGACCCCTGGATGACCGCTGCGGATTTTTCCAGCTATCTGGAAGCCCAGGAGCGGGCAGCATCTGCCTACCAGGATCGTAAACTCTGGACTCGCATGAGCATCATAAACAGCGCTAAGAGTGGACGTTTTTCCACCGACCGGACCATTGCGGAATACAACCGGGATATCTGGCATCTGGACAGGGTAAAGGCGGTTGCTCCCGATCAGGCTTGAAATGGTGTTAGGAGCAAGGTGGTAGTGGACGCGGAAGATGACGGTATGATGCCTGCCATGGAGTGCTGGATCTATCGCAGTCCACGTAAGGACGAGATGTATCTCTATGTCTGTAGCGAAGACGACTTCAGCGCGGTTCCCGCGGCTCTGCTTGAGCGGTTCGGTTCACCCCAGCGGGTTATGAACCTCTCCTTAAACCCGGAACGGAAACTGGCTCGGGAGGACGTGGTCCTGGTCATGCAAAACCTGCAGAGCCAGGGTTATCATCTGCAGATGCCGCCCAAGATGGATGTGGATTTGTATAGGGGAGACTAGTATAGGGCACTACACTAGTGTAGTGGGCAGTTCTCTCCAGCTGGTTTGTTATGCAGCTGCTTGGTTTTGTTTAACTCCGTTTTTAGCGCATCACGTTCCTTCAGTAATGAATTCTTCTCTTCCGTTAACTCATCCAGATCTTCACTTAATATACTGATGGCGCTCTCGTGAATCTGATTCTCCCTCATCAGATCCTTGCTCTGTTTTGCAAGTTTTAGTGCATTCTTGAGTTTTGCCTGGGTTGCCTTGAGGTCATTGTGTAACTTCCTGATCTCATCATCACCATCCATGACCAACTGACTCTCCATGTCACGTTGTACTTCACGCATTCCTTTTATCTTGAGTTTAAGCTGATTGTTTTCCTCTTTGATTTGCTGGAGTTCCGTGGAATCCTCTCTTTGGGCTTTGAGATGCTCAATTTGATGCTGCAAGGATTCCTTTTCCTTCCGTTCTGCTTTGAGCTTTGCTAACTGGTCTTCAAGTTGTGTTTTGCCGTCATTTTGAGTCTGCTGGTTTTTCTTTAGTAATTGGATTGTGTCTTCGGCTCGTTTTGCTTTCTGCTGAATCTCGAAGAGTGACTGTTCGAGCTGTGCGCTTTTCTCTTCGTGGTTGTGGATGATTTCATCATTGCTCAAGCGTTGTTGTTCAAGCTGCGCTTGCAGAGTTGTAATTTTTTGCTCCAGTTCTTCTCTTTGAGAGGAGAAGTCCTGATTGGCGGTTCGTGCCTGATGTTCGGATCTCTCTAGTCTTGACAATGTGTCCTTATTAGAAGCCAGCTTATGTTGCAGTTCTGACAATCTTTCCTGATAAGACTGCTTTGTCTCACTGAGACGTCTATTACTCTCCAGCAACGCCTTTTCGGTTGTTTTCTGAAGGTCTCTCAGCTCGCTGCTGGTAATGCGTTCCTGTTCGAGAAAAGTCTCTAGCTCGAACAGTTTGTCCTGCTGTTTGCGCGCTTCAGCGCGGATTGTTTTAAGTTGGTCTTGTAACAGCCGGTATTCGGCCTGTGCCTGTTGATTAACCTCTTCCTGTTGCTGTTCTGACTCGATACGGTTTTGTTCCAGTTGTTGATTTAGCGCTTTGATTTCTGATTCGTAACGCGACTGCTCCTCGCTTGCCAGTTGCTTTTCGGCGGTCAACGCCTGCTCTTTAGCATGATTCATCCGCTCCTGCAGCGACTGGATATCCGCCTGCGCCTGGCGCTGTGTTTCGTCCAGTGCCTGATCAGATTTGATTCGGTTCTCTTCCAACTGTTGATTGAGCGCTTGGATCGCGGAGACAAATCGGATTCGTTCCTCGTTGGCAAGCTGCTTTTCGGCCGCCAGGGCCTGTTCCATGGTTTGATCCATCTGCTCATGCAGTGACCGGATATCGGCCTCTGTCTGGCGTTGTGCCTCGTCCAGTTGTCGATCGGTCTCGGCACGGGTTTTTCGCAACTTCTGAGTGAGCTCTTCGTTGATTTTTTCCAGACGTGTCTGTTCCTCTCTGGCGCGTTGCTTTTCATTCGCAAGGGCCTGATTCATCCGCTCGAGCAGCATCTGAGATCCGGCCCGGGCTTGTTGCCGGGCTTCCTCGAGTTGTCGTTCCGCCTTACTTTGGTTCGCTTCCAATTGTTGATTGAGTCCGGCAATAACCGAATTTAAGCGTTTCTGTTCCTCTTCAGAATGACGCTTCTCGGTTTCCAGGGCCTGTCTCATCCTCTCCTGCTGTCGCTTGGCGTCAGTCTGTTCATGTCGCAGTGACTCGTTCAGTTGCTGATGCGATTCGCTCAGGTTTTGATTTAACGAAAGGGCCTGCTCAAGTTCTTGCTCTATTGCCGTCATCGTCTTGTTGTGTGCGAGATCGGCTTCTTTGCTGGCGTGCTGAGTCGTTTTGAGAATCAGCTCCAGACCTTTCAGGCGTTCTTCCAATAGGCGTGATTGCTGAACGAATTCCAGATTGCGGGAGGTTTCTGTCTGCAGGCTGTTGGCTAACAGGGCCTTATCCTGCTGGAGCTGCTGCCGGGATGCTTCCTTGGTCTCGATCGATTGTCTTAATTGTGCGATTTCAGCCTTGGCGTCTGTCAGGCTTTCGTGCGCGGAGCGCCTTACCTCATCTAAGGTGGTCTGGAGCTCAAGCTCCCGTTGCTGGTGTTTGCTATGCAGTATTTGTAATTCGCTTTTCAGGTAGTCATGCTGTTGATGGATTGCTTGACGCTCCAGGATCGAATCGTTGAGCTTGGCTTCATTGGCGGAGAGTCGCTTCCTGGCCACTAGTAGCGTTCTCTTCAATAATTCGATTTCAACATGCCGCTGAGCAAAAAAGTCGTTCAGCTGTTGTTCTGTGATGTACGAATTCGAATCATTATAACGATCCAGATAGATCACATTGTCTTGTGGTTGTTTCAGTTGCTCATCAATCCTGGCGGGATAATCGGAAAGCACAGCCATTAGACTGTTTTCCGAATAGAGCGTGTTTCCAGAGTCCGTCAAAAACAAGGAATGGGCGGGCGTATGGATTGGGGATGTGATGAGCTGCATCCGTAGCTCAAGCGTGTCCTGGTAGGGGTGATTCACCACGGCCGGCAGCTGATTTGGATGGCGGGTGCCGATCTGGTGAATCAGCTTCAGATCATGGGTATTCGCTAAATCCAGTAGTTGCAGATCTGATTTTTGCTTAGGGATAAGCTGAACATGATTTGAAAAATTGAGAAGCGGCTGGGCGCTTTTCCTTAAGCCGCTGTCCAGCAGAGCGTTTCCTTCTTCGTAGGCCTTGCGCATTTCCGATCCTCGTATTTCATTCAGCCTTCGCACCGGACTCCATGATGCCTGGGGTTGCAAAATAATTTTGTAATCAATCGTTGATTACCATAATAAAATCAATAAGATATGCGGCGAACTCTCGGGTTAAAAAATCCCTGCCAGTGGTGCGACCGCAGCAGCCTTCTTCATCTGTATAAAATGATGGCCATGGATTTCTATCAAGGCCATGAGTGGACTACGCATTTCAGCGGACAACCGATCAGTGATCTTGATTGCCCAGAACTAAGCGATGCCGGGAATTTATTAAATTTATGAAAAAAACAGCTATAAACAAATGGGCGTGAATTGACTCAGCTGTCGACAAATCCATCCGATGCTCACTATTTAATCACTCATATATTAAATAAAAATGTGACAAGCGTCACATTACCAACCTGATTAGACGGGTGGCTTTGGCCGCCTCACTGGCCCGGCCTGAAAGTTGTTTGTGTTATCACATAATGTCGAGAACCCCCCATTGGGGGTGTTAGTCTGTCTCATGTGTGACGCCGTAACTCATTGTTTCTATGTAATAATAGCGATATTTTTCAAGCTGGATCGGTTATTGCTACCTACGAAAGACTAGTCGTTTCTTAAACTGCGTACGGGGCCGCATCCATGAGTTATCACGATATCCAACCAGAACTGCTCAGCCGAATTACCGCGATACCGGGCCTGATCATCATCGATCAGCGTGACGAGTTGTCCCGCAGCCGTGGGCAACTGCCTGGATCGGTAATCCCCAGCGAGGAGCTGATCGCCGGCCTGGTCCAGCGTCGCCGTGATAATCCACCGGTACTGGTCTATTGTTATCACGGCAATCAAAGTCGCGAATTCTGTGCATTTCTCTCTCAGTTTGGCCTGAGCCAGATCTATAACCTGGTGGGTGGATGGCAGGCCTTTGAGCAATGGCAGTCACAGCAGGCGGATACTGTGAATCCCCATGTTTCATGGATGCTCGAACAGGGTTTCGATACGCATGACCTCAACAGTCGTATCGATCTGGGGATGTCCGCGCTGATGCTTGCCGCACTCCAGGGAGATTCCGAGCGGGTGGAGTGGCTGCTGCAACAGGGAGCCGATCCCAATCCGATCAATGATGATGGCCATCACGCCCTCTGGTTCGCCTGTGTCAACGGCAATCTGGCCCTGGTGGACCGGCTGATCGAGGCGGGGGCCAAGGTAGACAACCGCAATGTTAACGGGGTGACCAGTGCGATCTATGCGGCCTCTACAGGAAAACTCGCGGTGCTTAAGCGGTTGCTGGCGGCGGGTGCGGATCCCGCGATTCGTACCAACGACGGATATAATGCCCTGGACAGTGCCAGTACCTTGGAGGTGCTCAGGTTTCTTAAGCCCATAATGCGACAGACCGGGTAGGGCACCCCACTAGTCTGGGGCAAAGGGTTGCAGCTCAACTCAGATCGAAATGCAGGCACAGTTGCTCGATCGCTTGTTCCAGGGTTAATCCGTCCATGGGGGGGTAAGGCGCCGAGATACCACCCGCCTGGATGGGAAAGATTAATTCCAGGCCATAGCGCTGATCGGTTTGTGCATAGGTGTAGAGGTAGGCGCTCAGTCCCTCGATCCGGCGGTCACTCAGGTACAGAGCTTCACGGTTGTGAACCCCGGCGTTTTCGATACTCAAATGCCTGATATCCACGGCCGTATCCAGGGTCAGCAGCAGTACTCGAAGTGGCGCAACTTTCGGCAGAGCCCAGATGTTGATCTTGTCATGGTTTTGCGGATTCATGGGGTTTTGCATGCAACAGTTGTTCCGTGCAACCCGTCCAGCCGTGCAGGGCAGGTATGACACAAACCCATCTTCTGATTCAATTCAAGCAAAGGCAATCACTGTATCGGTGGTTGCATCAGGTAGTCGGACAGATAGCCGATCTACCTGACGCTCGTCGCGTACCCTTGCCTGATGAGGTAACCCTTCAAGAAATGCTGAATACTATGTATTAAAGCAGTCTGTGAGCGAATCGGACCTGATGATAGTAGTTGAGTCGATGCAGAATATGTCCTTGCAGTGTGTTCAGCCAGCGCTCTTTGAAGTTTGCGGAGGTTGGTACCTCACTGATCGTTAACTTGTTTTCATCGAAGGATATTTTTACTTTTGGT
>JARRNW010000214.1:0-6315 GCA_037384565.1 Candidatus Thiodiazotropha sp. | reverse complement strand
CTCGCCTATGTCAGCTGGAAGGATAAGCGCATACCGGTTCGCTTGATCTATGATGATGAACTGCGTCACGACGCGATGGCGTTGGCACGGCTCCCAATCACCCTGGATGATGGACGCACGGTCTATCTTGGGGAGGTCGCTGATATTCATGAGGCCCGGGGTTACAACAGCATCCAACGACGCAATCTGCATCGGCTGGCGACCGTGACCGCGGAGGTGGATGCCAATATCACCACTCCGAATCAGGTGCTGGAGCAGGTCAAGCAGAAATACACCCAACTGCCTGAGGGACAACGCATGCTGTTTCTCGGCGAAAAGAAAAAAGCCCAGGAATCCATGGTCGGCATGAAACGGGCCGGGATCATTGCCCTGGCGATCATCTTTTTCATTCTCGCCGCACTGTTCAAGTCCCTCCTCGATCCCCTGGTGGTGATGTTTGCCATTCCCTTTGGTGCGATCGGCGTGATCTTCGGTCACTGGCTGTTTGGTTACCATCTGCAGTTTCTCTCCATGATCGGTTTCCTGGCATTAACAGGCATCGTCGTCAACGATTCGTTGATCCTGATCGACTTCGCCAAGCGCTTGCGTTCCGAGGGATGGTCACGCAAGGATGCCCTGGTGGAGGCCGGTCGGGTTCGCATCCGGCCGATTTTGTTGACCAGCGCCACCACCTTTCTGGGCATATCGCCGTTGATCTTCTTCGCTACGGGGCAGACCGCGTTTCTCTCCCCCATGGCCGTGAGCCTGGGTTTTGGGTTACTCTTCGCTACGCTATTGATCCTGTTGGCGCTGCCCAGTTTCTACCTGATCGCGGATGACCTGCGTCATTGGGTACTCTCCCGGCGCAAGGGTTACCCCATCGAAGCTTGAATTACATTAAGTATTAATTGGTGATCATGTGCCACAACGTATCGAACTGCTGAAAGGCTGGCTGGACAGCCTGCCTGAGATCAATGGTTACCAATTCGAACCGGCGTCCGGTGATGCCAGCTTCCGTCGTTACTTCCGTATCACGGTGGCCGAGGGGACGTACATTGCCATGGATGCCCCCCCGGAGAAGGAGACTTTGTCGCCCTTCGTGCATGTGGCGCAAGCCTTCGAAGCGATCGGCCTGAATGTTCCCCATATTCATGCCAGGGATGACCGGCTGGGCTTTTTGCTGCTTGAGGACCTGGGAAAACCGCTCTATCTCGATCATCTCAACGGCGAGACGGTGCAGCGTCTCTACGGGGATGCCCTGGGCGCCCTTGTCACCCTGCAGGCCTGTGGTCCCCGCGAGGGACTGCCCGATTATGACCGGGAACTGTTGCTGCGGGAGATGTCTCTGTTTCGCGACTGGCTCCTGGTCTCGCAGCTGCATCTCGAGCTGGATGATGAGGAGGAGCATCTGCTGAGTCAGGTTTTCGAGCTTCTGATCGAAAGCGCCCTGGAGCAACCCAAGGTCTGCGTCCATCGGGATTACCACTCCCGCAACCTGATTGTCAGTCCACGACAGAACCCGGGGATACTGGATTTTCAGGACGCGGTGATTGGTCCGGTGACCTACGATCTGGTTTCCCTGTTGCGAGACTGCTATATCGCCTGGCCGCAACCCCAGGTGGAGGCCTGGGTCATGGGGTATTTCGAACTGGCCTGCCAGTCCGGGGTGTTGCCGGTCGAAGATGAGTCCCGATTCATCCGTTGGTTCGACCTGATGGGGATGCAGCGGCATCTCAAGGCGAGTGGCATTTTTGCCCGGCTCAATCTTCGTGACGGTAAACCAGGCTATTTGAAAGATATACCCCGCACCCTGGACTACATCGTTCAGGCAGCTGGCTGCTACCCGAATCTGGTCGAATTTGTAAATTTTTTACAGATGCGGGTGATTCCGCGGCTGACTCAAGAAATTTCCAGCTAGATACCCTCATTTTATCAGGCAATTCATGCCTATTCTTCAAGCAGGATTAAGGATATATGTCGTAACGATATGTATTACATATAAATTTGCTCGATTGGTTGGGTTTGTGTTGTGATGTTTTTTTGTACAAAAAAGGTACAACATAGACCAAGTAATTAAGTAGGTTAATCCAAACGGTGCTCGGTGTTATTTGTTGTAATAAATTTATAACATATTGAAATATAGTTTATTTTTAGAGTTCAATCAGGGTATGTATCAAAAGCGCAACACCCCGTATTGCTGTGTCTTTTTTGCAAAAAATCGCTTGCAATTTACAATTGTGTTGTCTAACATTTGCTGCGTAGTCAATTTTCTACCCATCACTTGTTTCGGAGTTAACTCAAATGAAGAAAGTACTCTCTCTCGCTATCGCCGCGGCTCTGGTGTCTCCTGTAGCTGCCATGGCTGATGCCACCGTCTACGGTAAAGTTCGTCAGGCTCTGGAAATGGTCAACGACGAGCGTAACAGCGCTGCTGAAGTCGACGACATCGAGATCAACGATTACACCTCCCGTCTGGGCGTCAAAGGTTCCGAGGACCTGGGCAACGGCCTGACCGCTGTATACAAAATCGAATACGGCGTACATATCTCCACCAACAAGGATGGCAATGAGTTCGCTGGCGACGGCACCCTGTCCGCTCGTAACGCCTTCGTCGGCCTGGCTGGCGGCTTCGGTACCTTCGTGATCGGTCGTCACGACACTCCCCTGAAACTCACCACCCAGTCTCTTGACTACTTCGCTGATACCGCTGTTGATAACAACAAGAACTACACCGAGCAGCTCGTTGACCGTCGCGCTGACGGCACTATCGCCTACATCACCCCCAGCCTGGGCGGATTGACTCTGGCCGCAGCCCTGGTCCCCGGTGAGAACAGCGAAGCTGATGGCATTGCTGACGCTTACTCTCTGGCTGGCATGTACTCCAACGGTGGCATCTACGCAGCTCTGGGTTACGAAGCAGCTGACGGCAACATCGACGCAATCGGTGCTGACGGCGCTGACCTGTCTCAGATCCGCTTGGGTGCTGGGTATGATGGTGGCATGTTCAAGGTTGGCTTCACTGTTGAAACCATTACGGTTGATAATCCTGGCAACGGCGACGACCTGCAGGATTCCACCAGCATCATGTTGAACGGTGGCGTGAAAGCCGGTCCCGGTATGGTCGTAGCCAAGTTCTTTGACTACTCTGACGATAGCGACGATAGCAACGATCATGACGGTGGTGGTATCGGTTACCACTACAACATGAGCAAGCGCACCTCTGTGATGGCAAACTTTGTGGCCAGCTCCTTCGATAATCGTGATGGCGATGTGAATGTCTTCAGCTTGCAGCTGAACCACGCCTTCTAATATCGCTTCCAGCTATAATCGAAGTGAGAAGCGGGGCTCTGAGAGCCCCGCTTTTTTTATGTGTAAGGGACGCGTCTGTGGTTGGAAGCTCTGGAATCTGGAGTTTTCTGTAGCCTGCTTTGCAGGCGACCTTCCCTGGTGACCTGCTTGAGGTTTTAACTGTTGGTGCGCGTGTAGAGCGCTACTTCAACACGGCTACTTCGGATAGACGGTTTTGGGTCCGTCCTCGGTACCCAGGATCAGTACATCTGCGCCACGAAGGGCGAAGATACCTGTTGTGACGACACCGGCGATGGCGTTGATCGCTTGCTCCATCTCTTGAGGTTTCATGATCTCCAGATTGTGAACATCCAGGATCACATTGCCATTGTCTGTGATGAAGGCTTCCCGCCAAACCGGAGTGCCACCCAGTTTGACGATCTGACGGGCCACATGGCTGCGTGCCATGGGAATGACTTCAACGGGTAATGGAAAGCGCCCGAGTATGTCCACCAGTTTGCTTTGGTCGGCGATACAAACGAAGCTCTTGCTCGCCCCGGCAATGATCTTTTCCCGGGTCAGGGCGCCGCCGCCTCCCTTGATCAGGTTGAGGTAGTGGTCGGATTCGTCCGCGCCATCGATATAGACTTCCAGTTCACCGGTTGCATTCAGATCCAGCACCGGGATGCCATGGGATTTCAGGCGTTGTGTCGAGGCATCTGAACTCGAGACTGCGCCGTCGATACGGCCTTTGATGTCTGCGAGACAGTCAATGAAATGATTGACTGTGGAGCCGGTACCGACACCGATGACGCCGCCTTTGACGTATTCAATGGCTGCCTGAGCGGCCTGTTTTTTTAAATCGTCCGCATTCATTATGATCCCTCCTCGTTTGGGTCGGGGTTGTATTATTGTGATAGCCTGTCATAACCTGACGATTGGCCATTCAAATGTTATGACTGGCAACTAATTCAGTCCGGTGCGTAGCAGTGGTCTTCAGTCACTGGGGAAGCGGTGTGGAAGGAACCCTGGCGCCGGGGTTCATCGGCTTTGCGGTGTAGAGTTCCTGCACTTTCCCGACCCTAGTATGAAGCACCACACTAGCAACGACCGGTTGGTTTTATTGAGTGCCCTCATGGCACAACGGGTGATTTTTCGATCGAATCGGTTGTGTGAATGGAGGGCCTGTGGTTGATAATACCCTAGTGTGGTGTAACGTATAAAGTGTATCTATTCAGAGCCCCCGCAAATTGGTTCACTTTGAGCGTTACACCACAATGGCCTCATCTGATTGGAACAGTCCATGCCTTTACGTTACATAGAAAAAATCCTGCGTGCCAGGGTCTACGATGTAGCCAGGGAGACCCCGCTTGAACGGGTCAATCTGTTGTCGTCGCGTTTGGATAACCAGGTATTCCTGAAGCGCGAGGATCTGCAACCGGTTTTCTCCTTCAAGCTCAGGGGGGCCTACAACAAAATCATTAGTCTTCCGGAGGAGGTGCGCGATCGTGGTGTGATTGCGGCGTCAGCGGGAAACCATGCCCAGGGTGTTGCCCTGGCGGCGAGGAATCTGAAGATCCAGGCATTGATCGTTATGCCGAAGACCACTCCGCAGATAAAGGTGCAGGCTGTGAGAAGTCTCGGTGCCAAGGCGTTGTTGGTGGGCGATTCCTATGACGAAGCCTATGCGCGGGCGATGGAGCTGGTGGAACAGCAGGGTCTTACCTTCATTCATCCCTTTGACGATCCGGAAGTGATTGCGGGACAGGGAACGATTGGTATGGAGATACTTCGCCAGCATCCCAAGCCTCCCGATGTGGTTTTCGTCCCCGTGGGTGGAGGGGGGCTGATCGCTGGTATCGGCGCCTACATTAAGTATGTCTATCCACAAGTAAAGGTCATAGGGGTCGAGCCTGAGGATGCCCCCTCCCTATATACCGCGCTGCAGGCCCGCCGACGTGTCAAGCTCAAGCAGGTGGGTCTCTTCGCGGATGGGGTCGCGGTCAGGCAGGTCGGAAAGGAGACCTTTCGATTGGCGCGTAAGCTTGTCGATGAGGTGGTGTTGGTTACCACCGATGAAATTTGCGCGGCGATCAAGGATATCTATGACGACACCCGTACCATGGCGGAACCCGCCGGGGCTTTATCCGTTGCCGGATTGAAGGCCTATGTGAAACGGGAAGGCTGTCAAGGAAAGGATCTGATTGCCGTCGTCAGTGGCGCGAACATCAATTTTGACCGCCTTCGTCATGTTGCCGAGCGCGCGGAATTCGGTGAGCGGCGCGAGGCGTTGTTCGCTGTGCAGATACCTGAGCGTCCGGGGAGCTTTCTGGGCTTCTGTCGCCTGATCGGTAAACGAAGCATTACCGAATTCAATTACCGATACAGTGATGCAGCACGTGCGCAAATCTTCGTCGGTATTGAATTGAGCGGCGGTGATGAAGAGCGACTCATGTTATACCAGCGGTTCGTAGAGAAGGGTTATTCCGTTGTGGATATGACCGATAACGAAACCGCGAAGCTGCATATCCGGTATATGGTGGGAGGTCATGCGCAGGGATTGGCCGATGAAATTCTGATTCGGTTTGAGTTTCCAGAGCGTCCTGGAGCCTTGCTATATTTTCTCAGTCATCTGGGCAAGGAGTGGAATATCAGTCTGTTTCACTACCGCAATCATGGGGCTGCGTATGGTCGTGTGTTGATGGGTATTCAGATTGATGTGGGTGAAAAATCAAATTTAATCAATAAGTTAGATGGTCTTGGCTATCCCTATTGGGATGAAACTGAGAACCCGGCCTATCGTCTGTTTGCGGGGGTGAGTTAATCGCGACCCCTTGTTATGCAGATCGTCTAAGACGCCCAAACGGATAGGTTCTGACACAAAACAAACCCCGCATCAGCGGGGTTTGTTTTGTTTGCCGGTTAAGCTGTGGCTACCTTCTTCTTTCTTGGTGTCACCTTTCTGGGGCGGGCCGGACGTTTCTTGGTGGCCTTTTTCTTGGTGGTAGCCTTTTTCTTGGTGGCGCAAAGACGGGACCTTCAGCTGGG
>JARRNW010000213.1:6390-10568 GCA_037384565.1 Candidatus Thiodiazotropha sp. | reverse complement strand
GGCTGTAACTCGATATCGGGAAACGGCGCGGCGTCATAGAGCAGCGCCACATCGAGACGACCGGTATTCAGGTCATCCAGCATGCTCAGGGACAATCCCTCACGGATCGAGAGGACGGCATCGGGCATGGCCTCGCGAAAAACGCGCATCAGCGGTACCGTTAACACTTTGGAGAGTCCCGGTGGCAGACCCAGTGCCACCTTGCCCACGAGCCTTCCCCGCTCCCGTGCCAGCTCTTCTCGTAGACGATCTACCTGGTGCAACACACCACGACCGTGCTCAAGCAGGATCTTGCCTGCTTCCGTGGGCGTGACACCTCGTCCATTGCGAATCAGCAGATTCTGTCGCAATTCCGTCTCAAGCAACCGCACATGCCGACTCAATGCCGATTGAGCCACATCGAGGGTCACCGAATCCTGTGTAAAGCTGCCTAACTCGGCGACACGCACGAAGTACTCGATCTGTTTCAGGTCCATGATAAATATTCTTTGGAAAATGGGGTTCTTGGGAAATGGTTTGTGGCTGTAGACCTTTTAAGTTATAGCAAATTGATATAACTGTTTGTAGTGATTAACGGTATTCGAGGCCCCATCCAACACCCCGGATCCGCCGATAACAGCCTGTGACTTAAGCTGTTAGCCTTCACACCACAGCGCATTCGGTAACTTTGACTGACCGTGTATTTGAGGAATTCATGTTGGCCATGGCTTTCCACACCCTCAGCGAGGATCTCCAGCCCAAGACTTCTGTCCGGTGTAATAACCAGCGTGATAATGGGCTGAACCACCACCGCGTCATTTGAAACTCAGGCAAGTTGCAAATAACAGGACCCCCTAGTTATCGCAAGTTAAGATAACTGAATGTAGCGTTTTGCCGTATCTAAAAATCCAAACGGTATCGATACTAGGCACTCAACTTGTTTAGACCTCCTTTTAGAAGCGGCGAGCTCCCTCGCCGCATTTTTTTCGCACATCAGGCTACCCGGTTGTCATGGTCGAGCGGTTGTCACGGTCGAGCAGGTTGCAAGAAATACCACGGATACCCTGCCCCAATCGATCGGGGTTATCTGCGGCGGGAATTAATATCCCACCCACATCCAGCCAAGGAGCCACTCAGTGATCATCGACATACACGGCCACTACACCACCGCACCGCCGGCCCTCGCAGCCTGGCGTGAACGGCAAATCGCGGGCATCAAGGATCCTGCCAGTATGCCGAAAGCGGCAGAACTCGTCATCAGCGATGACGACATCCGTGAGACCATCGAAAGCAACCAGCTCAAGAAGATGCTCGAACGGGGTTCCGATCTCACCATTTTCAGTCCACGCGCCAGTTTCATGGCCCATCATATTGGTGATTTCCAGATCTCATCCGTCTGGGCATCGATCTGCAACGAACTCTGTTATCGGGTCTCACAGCTCTTCCCGGACTATTTCATCGGTGCCGCCATGCTACCGCAAAGTCCAGGGGCCGACCCGGCGACCTGCATTCCCGAGCTGGAAAAGTGTGTCAATGAATATGGTTTCGTTGCCATCAACCTTAATCCGGATCCGTCAGGTGGCCACTGGACCAGTCCCTCCCTGACCGATCGTCACTGGTACCCCATCTATGAGAAGCTGGTGGAATACGACATCCCAGCGATGATCCATGTGAGTACCGCCTGCAACCCCTGTTTCCATACCACCGGGTCGCACTATCTGAATGCGGACACCACGGCTTTCATGCAACTGCTGCAGGGCGATCTGTTCAAGGATTTTCCTGAGCTGCGCTTTGTTATCCCCCACGGTGGAGGCGCCGCCCCTTATCACTGGGGCCGTTTCCGCGGTCTGGCCCAGGCCCTGGAGAAACCCCTCTTGGAGGAGCATCTGCTGAACAATGTCTACTTCGATACCTGTGTCTACCACCAGCCGGGCATCGATCTGCTCACCGATGTGATTCCCGTGGACAATATCCTCTTCGCCTCGGAGATGATCGGCGCGGTGCGCGGCATCGACCCCCAAACCGGCCACTATTTCGACGACACCAAGCGCTATATCGAAGCAACCCTGAATCTCTCCGACGAGGACAAGTTCAAGGTCTTCGAGGGCAATGCCCGGCGGGTCTATCCGCGCCTCGATAGCGCACTCAAAGCCAAAGGGCTTTAAACCGAGACACAATATGAGCATGAATAATCTGGGAATCGTCAAACGCAACATCGAACGCGCCGACCCAAAGGCGGTGGAGAAGCTCGCCCGCTTCGGCAGCGCAACCGTACATGAGGCCATGGGTCGGGTGGGTCTGATGCAACCCTATATGCGGCCGATCTATACCGGCGCGCATCTCTGCGGCACTGCGGTAACGGTACTGCTCCACCCCGGCGATAACTGGATGATGCATGTGGCCGCCGAGCAGATCCGCCCCGGAGACCTGGTAGTCGCCGCTTTGAGCGCCCCCTGCAGCGACGGTTTTTTTGGTGATCTGCTGGCCACCTCGTTTCGTGCCCAGGGGTGTGGCGGGCTGATCATCGACGCCGGGGTGCGTGACGTGAAGGATCTGACCGAGATGGGTTTTCCGGTCTGGAGCAAAGCGATCAGCGCCAAGGGTACTATCAAGGCGACCCTGGGTTCTGTTAATGTTCCCGTGGTCTGCGCCGGGACTCTGGTCCACCCGGGGGATGTGGTGGTGGCCGATGACGACGGTGTAGTGGTGGTTCCTGCCGCCATCGCCCAGCAGGCGGCCGACGCCGCCCAAGCCCGGGAGGACAATGAGGCGGTCAAGCGCGAGAAACTGGCATCTGGTGTTCTGGGTCTCGATATGTATAACATGCGGGGTCCACTGGAAAAGGCGGGACTGAAGTACATCGACTGACCTCCCCGGCCCAGAAACGTCAACCCGTTGCCCCTGAAGACCGAATTCGTACTTTTTCTCCCTTGAGGTGCCCCATATGGCATTCGAAAAGACACCCGGTTGGCTCGACTGGTACGCCAACCCCAGCAAACCTGACTTCAAGCTGCCCCCCGGCGCAGTCGATGCCCATTGTCACGTGTTTGGACCCGGCGCTGAATTCCCCTATGCCCCCGAGCGCAAATACACCCCTTGTGATGCGAGTAAAAGCCAACTGTTCGCCCTGCGCGATCACCTGGGCTTCCGTCGCAACGTAATCGTACAGGCAACCTGTCACGGCGCCGACAATCGGGCCATGGCCGATGCCTGCCGTGCCTCCAACGGTCGGGCCCGGGGTGTGGCCACCGTGCGCCGCGCGGTCAGCGACGCGGAGCTGCAACAACTGCATGAGGCTGGAGTCAGGGCTGTTCGCTTCAACTTCGTCAAGCGTTTGGTGGACATCACCCCCAGAGACGAACTGGAGGAGATCGCCGCGCGTATCGCCAAACTGGGTTGGCACGTGGTGATCTATTTCGAAGCCCCGGATCTTCCCGAGCTGTGGGACTTCTTTACCGGGCTTCCCACCGTGGTGGTGGTGGACCACATGGGTCGCCCGGATGTCAGCAAACCGGTCGATGGCCCCGAATTTGAGCGGTTCCTCAGGTTCATGGGCGAGAACCCTAACATCTGGAGTAAAGTCAGTTGCCCGGAACGACTCTCCGTCACCGGCCCCAAGGCCCTCGATGGCGAGCGCGCCCCCTATCGGGATGTGGCCCCTTTTGCCCGACGGGTGGTGGAGACCTTTCCCGACCGAGTACTCTGGGGCACCGACTGGCCCCACCCCAATCTGAAAAACCACATGCCCGACGATGGTCTGCTGGTCGATTTCATTCCCCGGATTGCACCCACTGCTGAGCTGCAACGAAAACTGTTGGTGGACAATCCGATGCGCCTGTACTGGCCGGAGGAGGTCTAGTGTCTCTTGATAAACCCTATCAGGATATTCCCGGAACCATCATCTTCGACGCCGAACAATCCCGTAAAGGCTACTGGCTCAACCAGTTCTGTGTCTCCCTGATGAAGCCGCGGAACCGGGAACGATTCAGAGCCGATGAACGGGCCTATCTGAATGAATGGCCCATGAGCGAAGCCCAGAAACAGGCAGTTATCGACCGGGATCTCAACCGCTGTATGGCGCTAGGGGGCAACATCTATTTTCTCGCCCGCATCGGCGCCACCGACGGCAAGAGTTTTCAGCAGATGGCTGGCAGTATGACCGGAATGAGCGAACAGGAGTATCGCGATATGATGCTCCA
>JARRNW010000213.1:0-6351 GCA_037384565.1 Candidatus Thiodiazotropha sp. | reverse complement strand
TCTACACCTCTCATGTACCGGCCATCGGTGCCGCGATCGATCTGGGCAAGACCCAGGAGCCCTACTGGCAACCCCTGTTCAAAGGCTATGAACTCAGTCAACAGTGGATGAAAGCACATCGCCCCGATGTCATCTTCCTGGTTTACAACGACCATGCGAGTGCCTTCAGCCTGGAGCTGATTCCCACCTTTGCGATCGGCACCGGTGCCGAATTCGAGATCGCCGATGAGGGTTGGGGACCGCGTCCGGTTCCCAAAGTAATCGGCCATCCGCAACTGGCCGCACATATCGCCCAAAGCGTGATCGAGGACGATTTCGACCTCACCATCGCCAACAAACTGGTGGTGGACCATGGCCTTACGGTTCCCCTTTCGCTGATGTGCGGCCAGCCGGAAGCCTGGCCCTGTGCCGTAATACCCTTCGCCGTCAATGTGGTGCAGTACCCTCCTCCTTCAGGACGGCGCTGTTTTGAATTGGGCCGGGCGATTCGTAAGGCGGTGGAGTCCTACGATGAACCGTTGAAGGTTCAGATATGGGGCACCGGAGGCATGAGTCACCAACTGCAAGGGGCGCGCGCCGGACTGATCAACCGAGAGTGGGACAACGCCTTCCTCGACCGGCTGGTCAGCGACCCCGAGGGGCTCTCCCGAATGCCCCATATCGATTATGTGAGAGAGGCGGGCTCAGAAGGTATCGAACTGGTCATGTGGTTGATCGCCCGGGGTGCGATGAGCGATCTGGCCGGCGGCCCTGAACCCCTCGTCAAACACCGTTTTTACCATGTCCCGGCGTCAAACACGGCGGTGGGTCACCTGATTTTGGAGAACCAACACCATGAGTGACAAGATCAAAGTAGCATTGGCCGGAGCCGGTGCGTTCGGCATCAAACATCTGGATGGAATCAACAACATCGATGGTGTCGAGGTGGTCTCCCTGATCAGCCGGGAACTGGACAAGACCCGCGCGGTAGCGGATCGCTATGCCATTGCCCACGCTACCACGCAACTGGAAGAGGCCCTGGCCATGCCCGAGGTCGATGCGGTAATCCTCTGCACCCCGACCCAGATGCACGCGGCCCAGGCCATGCAGTGCATGAAAGCCGGTAAACATGTTCAGGTTGAGATTCCCCTGGCCGACAAGCTGGCCGACGCCGAGGCTGTGGTCGCAGTACAAAAGGAGACCGGCCGGGTAGCCATGTGCGGTCATACCCGCCGCTTCAACCCGAGTCACCAGTGGGTCCACGACCGCATCACCGCGGGTGATTTCAACATCCAGCAGATGGACGTACAGACCTACTTCTTCCGCCGTACCAACATGAACGCCCTAGGGGAACCCCGTAGCTGGACCGACCACCTGCTGTGGCACCACGCCGCCCATACAGTGGACCTGTTCGCCTACCAGTGCGGCAGCCCCATCGTTCAGGCCAACGCCATCCAGGGTCCCAAGCATCCCGAGTTGGGCATCGCCATGGATATGAGTATCCAATTGAAGGCGGAAAACGGCGCCATCTGTACCCTTTCCCTATCGTTCAACAATGATGGCCCCCTGGGCACCTTCTTCCGCTACATCGGTGACAACGGCACCTACATCGCCCGCTACGACGATCTGGTCAATGGCCGGGAAGAACCGATCGACGTCTCCCAGGTTGCGGTCTCAATGAACGGCATCGAACTGCAGGATCGGGAGTTTTTCGCCGCCATCCGCGAAGCAAGGGAACCGAATGCCAGCGTGGCGAGTGTGTTGCCCTGCTATCGGGTGCTGCACGATCTCGAACAACAACTTGGATTATAATTTTGAATTTTGAATTGTTAATTTTGAATTAATGAGTTCGCTTCGCTCACAACTGTTTTATATCTAAAAAATCAGCGTGAGCGCAGCGAACTCATCAATTCAACATTCAAAATTCATAATTAAAAAACACCTACAATGAAGACACGACAGATCGGAACCCACAACGTCCCCGCCATCGGCCTGGGCTGCATGAACCTAAGCCACGCCTACGGCACACCGCCTCCTGCCGAGGCCGCCGAAGCCCTGCTGATGCGCGCCTTGGAGCTGGGAGTAACCCACTTCGACACCGCCGCCCTGTATGGCTTTGGTAGCAACGAGACCCTGGTCGGTCAGGCGCTCTGCACCCATCGCGACAAGATCTTCCTCGCCAGCAAATGCGGCATGACCGGTGTCGACGGCAAACGGGTCATCGACGGCCGTCCCGAAACAATCATGCGCACCTGTGACGAAGCCCTGCAACGGCTGCGTACCGACCGTATCGATCTCTACTACCTGCATCGCTGGGACAAGCAGGTTCCCATCGAAGAGAGCATCGGCGCGATCGCCCGTCTGGTGGAAGCCGGGAAGGTATTGAGCGTGGGTCTTTCCGAGGTCTCCGCCGACACCCTGCGGCGCGCCCATGCGGAACACCCGATCAGCGCCTTGCAAACCGAATACTCACTTTGGACGCGCAACCCGGAGATCGCCGTACTGGAAGCCTGCCGGGAACTCGGCACCGCCTTTGTCGCCTTCAGCCCACTGGGCCGTGGCTTTCTCACCGGCGCCATGCGGGATGTCTCAGGGTTGGAAATGAAAGACATCCGCTGCAACATGCCCCGCTTTGCACCGGACAACTTCGCGCGCAACCTGCCCCTGGTCGACGGTCTGCAAGAGATTGCAAAAGAGGCCAAAGCCACCCCGGCACAACTCGCCCTCGCCTGGCTGCTGGCCCGGGACGACAACATCCTGCCAATCCCAGGCACCACTTCCATCGTCCATCTGGAAGAGAATCTGGGCGCAGCTGAAGTAACCCTCGACGCCTCCCTCATGGAAGCACTCGACCACCTGATCAACCGGCAAACGGTTGTTGGTGCCCGTTACAACACCGCAACTCAGAGCGAGATCGATACGGAAGAGTTCTAAACTCAAGTTTCGGAGTTCAAATCCCGATTCTGATTCCTTTATGCCAATGGAGTGTCTAAGGCCCTTGCGAGGTCGTAGGCCTTGTCCGCAGCCTGTTCAGGACTGATACTAACCAGCGGATTGCCCACCAGCTTACGTCCCAGCATGTGGTCCGAGGGGGCATTTACGCTATCGATGGCAATCAATCTGCCGTCTTTGAAATAGCAGAAGGAGAATGCCTCGTCCTCAATCGAACCACGTAATACCAGATCTTCGTAACCTGCAGACACACCCACCATCTGCAGCTTGATGTGGTACTGATCCGACCAGAACCAGGGAGCGGCGGAAAAGGGCTTGTTGAGCCCCATCAGAGCGGCAGCAGCGGCCTTGGCCTGCTCCACCGCATTTTGCACCGACTCCAGACGGCGCAGACCGCTATCGGTAAGGGTGGCGGTACAGTCGCCACAGGCGACAATGTCAGGATCAGAGGTTTGTCCGCAATGATCGACAACGATACCGTTATCGCATACCAACCCTGCTTCTTCGGCCAATTCAGCATTGGGAATGATACCCACACCTAATACCACCAGATCCGTATCCAGCACCTCACCATCCTGCAGGATCACGCCTGACACCTGTCCCTCCTTTCCTTTCAATGCGCCAGCCCGGGAATTGAGGCGTACATCAACACCCTTTTGACGATGCAATTGAAGAAAATAGTCCGATACCGGTGGCGCCACTACCCGGGCCATGAGACGTTCACCGACCTCAAGCACAGTTACGTCCTTACCCAGCTTACGGGCTACGGCGGCCATTTCCAGGCCGATAAATCCGCCACCGATCACGGTCAGGTGACGAACCGAACCCAATTGTTTCTGGATTGCCAATACGTCATCGAGGGTACGCAGACAGTGCACACCCTTCAGGTGAATCCCATCGATGGGCAGGTCACGGGCGCGCGAACCGGTAGCCAATGCCAGTTTGGAGTAGGACTGTACACCACCATCGAGAAATCTCAGCTCCCGCGTGGCACGATTAATCGCCGTGACACGGGTATTCGGGCACAGCTCAATACGTTTTTTGTTCAGAGCATTCGGATTCCGCAGTTCAAGCTGCTCGACCGTCATTTCCCCCAACAACAGGGCCTTTGATAGAGGTGGCCGGGTGTAAGGCGCATGAGCTTCATCACCGATGAGGAGAATATCCCCCTGGTATTTTTCCTTACGCAGGCTTTCTGCCAGTTGCAGACCACCCTGACCCGCGCCGACGATGACGATGGGCGCATCCACAGCGTTCATTGCGCTTCTGGCATTTGGATGACTATGCCGTCCAGAGCCGCGCTGGCTTTGATCTGGCAGGCCAACCGGCTGTTGGTTTTACGTTCGGAGGCGGTGTTGTCCAGCAGACCGTTTTCGTTATCGCTCATGGGTTCCAGCTTATCGAGATAGGCCTCATCCACATAGACGTGACAAGTGGCGCAGCAACAGGACCCACCGCACTCCCCTTCGATGCCATCGAGTCCGTTGCTGATGGCCGCCTGCATCAAGGTCCAACCCTCGGGAACGTCCAGCTCTTCACTGACCCCGTCGCTATCGATATATGTGGCTTTTACCATGGTGTGATGCCTCCTGAATTCAGATGTTGATCGTTTTCTTTGTATGAGCGAAACGGGAAGCCATCGCGTGGAGCTTCCCGTTCCAATAGGTAGTAATAAGCCGTCACCTGGATCCGTGGATTCAGGTGTCAATCAGCCCCGTTTAAGTTTCATATCGAGGGGGCTGCGGAAATTCGATGACGATACCCACTGCATCGGATCGTCGGTACGGGTAAACTCAGGAATACGCTTGAGGAACTCTTCGAAAAACACCTTGGCGGCCAATCGACCGATAGCCGCTCCAAGACACAGGTGCACACCACCACCGAAACCAAGATGGCCCTTCGGATTGCGATGAATATCGAACACATCGGGATCTGCGAACTTGCGCGGATCCCGGTTGGCCGCACCGTAACAGAGAATCACAAAATCCCCCGCCTTCATCTGTTGGCCATGCAACTCAAGATCCTGGGGCAACACTCTGCGGAAACGCTGGGCGGTGGTGTTATAGCGCAGCGACTCCTCGATGGCGCCGGAAATCAATTCCGGATTCGCTACCAGTTCACGACGTGCTTCGGGGAAATCCGCCAGATTGAGCGCCATCATGGAGAGGAAACCGGAAAGTGATTCGACCCCCGCCATGATCAGGGTTGTCATGGTGGTCTGCACCTCCGCGAAGGTCAGTGTGGTGCCATCCACTTCAGCGGTCAGCATCTGGCTGATGATGTCATCGCCAGGTTGTTCCTCACGCATACGTATGGCCTTCTCCGCATACTCCTTCACCCACTCGAAGGCGGCAATATGTTTTGGACCCTTCTGTCGCGTGATCGGATCGGTCTGAGCCATGATCAACGCCATGTCGCGCAGGGTGGCATTGTCACCGTCGGGCAGTCCCATGAGTGCGCACAACAGTCCCACGGTAACCCGGGCCGACACGTCATTGGAGAAATCGAACACCTGTTGCCCCTCCACACCATCGAGGGCCGCATTGGTCAGTGCCCGGATGGGTTCGATCATGTGATCAAGATTGCGCTTGGCGAATACGGAATGAACCACCGAGCGAACCTGATCGTGACGAGGTGGATCCATGGAACCCAGGGTATTGCCGGCCCGACCGGGCAGTTCGTCTACCAGATTGCCCTGAGCCGAGGAGAATTGCTGCCAATTGTGCAAGGCTTCAAACACATCCTCATACCGGGTCAACACCCATTTCCCGGCAATCTCGCTCCAATAGCAAGGGTGGTTTTCCATCAATTCCGCATAGGCCGGATAGGGATTGGCATCGAATTCCGGTGAATAGAGATCAAAGGGGTCCGTGTTGACGATTTGGGGCTGCTGTTGCGACATATTTGTCCTCCGTTATTGTCGAAGCGCTATATCTGGGAGACGACTCCGAGCATTCATTTTGGCTGGCGTTCCGATCAACAGAGGGCATGAAGACGCCCGATTTCGGGACCGGATGGTTAATTCAGTCTGGCTTACAAGCGGCTTTCCTTGAATGGACGATCGGAATGAAAAATTGTACTATTTTTACATTTACCACTGCCTTGATGGTGGAGATACGAACCCTTGTCAAACGCACTGGACAGATCCGAACGGCTTGATGCCGTCCCCCTATACAGCCTCTATGGCGAGGAACGGGGAAGTGACAATACGACATTCATCCATATCGAAAGCATTGCGGCACGATCCCGGCTCTATGACTGGGAGATCGATTCCCACACCCACCAGGGTTTGTTGCAAACCGTCATAATCTTTCGAGGCGGCGGAGAGGTCCACTTGGACGATATGATCATCGCAACCACGCCACCCCGTGCCATCGTCATCCCGCCCACAACCATCCACGCCTTCAAGTTCAAGCCCGG
>JARRNW010000212.1:0-6394 GCA_037384565.1 Candidatus Thiodiazotropha sp. | reverse complement strand
ATGTACGACGGTAGCGTGGATCTGGACTACGCCCAGCTCGAGACCACCCTGCTCATGGAGGAACAGAACCGCTTCGGCGTCATTCTCGGGCGCTATAAGAACCCCTTTGGCCTGTACAACAACACCCGTGACGTGGCCGCCACCCGCCCCGGCATCTTCATGCCTCAGGCGATCTACTGGGACCGGGTGCGCAACATGGTACTCTCCAACGATGGCGCGCAACTGTTCGGCCATTATCAGGCCGACAATCACCGCTTCTCCGCTCAGCTGTTCAGTGGCCGTACTCCCATCGATGAAAATGTGGAGCAATCCTATCTCCCCACCATCCTGGATCCGAAAATGGACCAGGATGGTTACACAACCGGTGCGCGCCTGCTCTACGAGTGGGACGGAGGCCGTTTCATCTTCGCCTTAAGTGGGGCCACCCTGACACTGGATGCCACCACGAATGCCTTGCCTCCCGGAACCATCGACATCGACTATCGGGTGCTATCGACACAATACAATGCAGGCCTGTGGAGCCTGACCTTCGAATACATGCAGGAACCCCTGGGTTATAACGGTTTTGCCGGGGCCATGGATGTCGGGGACACGACCCTGGACGGCTACTATATTCAGGGTAATTATCGTTTCAGGGACGACATGGAAATTTTTACCCGCTATGAAGAGAGCCATTACGATAAAAATGACACACGAGGGGAGAAGACGAGCCAACGTCTTGGCTTAGATCCGCACAATTTCTACAGCCGGGCTGCCACCCTCGGATTGCTCTGGGAGATCTCGGACCATTGGATCCTGCGGTCCGAATTCAGTCAGGTGGACGGCACCATCTTCCTGTCGAACCTGGAAAACCCGGTTGTCCAGGATAAATCCCGAAACTGGAACCTATTTTCACTGCTGGTCTCATACAGTTTCTAAGTCATGAACAACGTATCGACAAACACCAGCGTGGCTGCGAATCAGCCGGAGAGCAAAGATCCCTATTTCCTGAGTCTCAAATGGAAGGTCATGTTGCTGTTCAGCCTGGTACTGTTGATCATCAACGCGGGTCTTGCCGGGATGGGGTATCTGCAACAGCACAGTCTGTTTGAAACCTATCAGGAACAGATCCGGGAGCAGCAGAACCGGCAGGTCAAATCCCTCCTGGAAACCAGCTACTATCGCCTCGAACAGGTCGCTCTGATGATCCCATCCCTGGCTGAAGCGGCTACCCAATCGGCCGACATCCCACTGAGCGAAAAACTGAACCGTTTTTTCGCCCACGGCGCCGCCACCCTGGAACTGGAATGGGGTCTCGAAGAGGCAGCCTTCTTTGCCCGAGACAATAGCCTGCAGTTCAATTGGCAGACCGGTGAACTGGGTAAACCCTTTCTGGATCTGGTCAGCACGGTCAATCAGATGGAGATGCCCATGACCCTGCTGCAGTGTAATATCCGCTGCAGTCAGTATGTAGCCGCGCCACTGCTCTATCGTGGCGAACACTCTGGGGTTATTCTGGTGGGACGCTCCCTCGCCGATGTCATCATCGAATTCAATGAATTGACCAAGACCGACATCGCAGTCATCAGTCAGACCGAGAGTACCGCCAACCTGGCCACCCATTCCCGTTATCTGAAGAACTGGCAGCGCTATATCAGCGCCTCCAGCAATCTGAAGCGGCTGCTTCCGCTGATTCAGAACACCGCCCGCAATAAAAATCTGGCTGAGTTGAAATCGACTCCGTACACCATCCGTTTCGATGGTCAGTACTATGCATTCAGCCTGATACAGGCAACAACCAATTCCTCATCGAGCCAGACCGATTTTATTCTGATCAGTAACATCACGCCGGTGATGAATCAGATTCAAAATGCCACCAGCCACTCGATCTTTATCGGTATCCTGGGCTTTGCGATCTCCGAACTGCTGCTCGCCGCCGTATTGTGGACCCCGATGAAACGGCTGTTGTTGATCTCTGACAGCCTGCCGCTGCTGGCCAAGAACGCCTATGACAAAGTACGCCAGACCCTGTCGATCAAACATCATTCTTGGTATCAGGACGAGATCGACATCGCCAGCGATTCCGCCATCGAACTCACCTACACACTTGAAAGCCTCAATGAGGAGATCGCCCACAACACCAACAGCCTGATCAAACGCAGCGAAGAGCTCGCCCGGGAGCGAGATTTTCTCAGCACCATCATGAACAGCGCCCAGGTCATCATCCTGACCCAGGACTGCGAGGGCGCCATTCTCACCATGAACACCGAAGGCTGTCAGTTCATCGGAATCAAACACTATCGCCGCGGCAGTGGCTATTTCTCCGATCTATTCATGAGCGCGGAGATTGCCGGGGAGATGAAACCGATCCTCAATGGACTGCGCCAGGGTATGATCAATGTCTACCAGCACGATGCCTCGGCGTTTTCCTCCGACGGGCAGAACAAGACCATCTCCTGGGTCCACTCCAGCCTCGCAGGCCAGCATGTGCCGGACAAACCGGTGGTGCTCTCCATCGGCCTGGACATCACCGATCGGCAAATGGCTGAACAGCGGCTTGCCTGGCTGGCCAATCACGACCCCCTCACAGAGCTGTATAACCGACGCCATTTTCAGACCGAATTTGAAAGGATCATCACCCTGGCCGAACGCTACCACCACGCCAGTGCACTGCTGTTTTTCGATCTTGACCAATTCAAATACATCAACGATTCCAGCGGTCACCACACCGGCGATGCGCTGCTGCAGATCGTGGCCCGTAAGCTGCGTGAGATCACCCGCTCCACCGATCTGGTGGCGCGCCTGGGTGGTGACGAGTTCGCTATCGTGATACCGGAAGCGGACATCCCAGCCGCCACCGCCTATGCCGAAAAGATCCAGCTTGAACTGAAGAAGATCACCATTCCACTGAAGGGACACAGTCACCGGGTTTCCGCGAGTATTGGTATCGTGGCCTATCCCAATCACGGCAGCAATGCCAACGAATTGCTGCAGAATGCGGACCTGGCCATGTACCAGGCCAAAGAATCGGGACGGGATCAATGGCATCTGTTCTCGCGCCGCGAGCAGGCCCGTGAACAGATGAACGCCCGCGCCTCTCTGAAGGACAAGATCGAACAGGCCCTGGCCGACGATCGTTTCACCCTCTATTTTCAACCGATCCAGGAGATCGCCACCGGCACCATCTCCTACTACGAAGTGTTGATACGCATGCTGGAACCCGACGGCAGTATCACCATGCCCGGTGAGTTTATTCCGGTTGCCGAACGCACCGGGTTGATTCACAAGCTCAATCACTTTGTGCTGCGTGAATCCATCAAAAAGCTCGCCAGTCTGTTCGATCAAGGGTATGACATCACCCTTTCGATCAACCTCTCCGGGCGTGTCATGGACGACCCGGAACTGCTGCCCAGCCTGACCCAACTGCTCAATACCAGCGGCATCGACCCAACCCGGCTGGTATTCGAATTGACCGAGACCGCGGCACTGGCCGATGTCAATGCCGCGGTTCGGCTGATGTCCTCGCTGCAGGCATTGGGCTGTCGATTCGCCCTGGATGATTTTGGTGTCGGCTTCTCTTCCTTCTACTATTTGCGGGAACTACCATTGGATATCGTCAAGATCGACGGTTCGTTCATCCGTCAGTTACCCACCAATTCGATGGATCAGGTCTTCGTCAAGGCATTGACCGAGATGGCGAACGCCTTGGGAAAAGACACCGTTGCCGAATTCGTGGAGGATGAGAAAACCCTGAATCTGTTGCAGGATCTGGGTGTGACCTATGCCCAGGGCTATCATATCGGTCGTCCCTCTCCGGTCATCCCGATAACAGCTGACGAACAGGCCTCGACAAAAAGCCCGACCGAGGATGAAACCCTGAACGATAGTATGCATAATGCCGGTTCCTGAATGCTAGATATAACATGGCACAACGAACCATCGCGCTCATAGAAGACGAGCAGGTCATCCGCGACAACTACCAGGACTATCTGTCACGCCAGGGCTATGCTGTCCGGGGTTACGCCAGTCGCGCTGAGGCCCTGAACGCGTTCTCCCGGAATCTGCCTGACCTGGTAATTCTCGATATTGGTCTCGGCGAAGACGTGGATGGCGGTTTTGAGCTGTGCCGGGAACTGCGTAACCGTTCCGCCACCCTACCGATCATCTTTCTCACCGCCCGGGACACGGAAATCGACTCGGTGGTCGGCCTGCGTCTCGGTGCCGACGACTACATCAGCAAAGAAACCGGGCTGCCGCACCTGCTTGCCCGAATCGCCGCACTGTTCCGCAGGGTCAGCGCAATGCAGACACCGGGCAGCGGCGACCAGCCACTGCAACGCAATGAATTGAGCCTGGATGCAGACCGTCTGGATGCCCGCTGGCGGGGGACCCCACTGGATTTAACGGTCACCGAATTCTGGATGCTCCTGGCCCTGGCACGCCATCCCGGCCACGTGCGCAGCCGGGACCAGCTGATGCAGGAGGCGCAGATATTTGTCGACGGCAACAGCATCTCAACCCATATCAAGCGTATCCGCCGCAAATTCGAAGCCATCGACGCCGGATTTGATCACATCGATACGGTCTACGGCGCCGGATACCGCTGGAAGTCCTGAACCCGGCCCGTGGCTCCCCGCTTCCGTCATTCGCTGCGCTTCAAGCTCCTGCTAGTGGCACTGACCCTGCTGCTCATCCCCTGGGCGGGTTATCAGTATCTGAAGCAGATGGAAAATACCCTGAAACAGGCCCAGGAGGGACTGTTGCTGAACCGGGCCGAAATCGTTTCGGACATGTTGGGCAATCTCGATTTCGACTGGCTCCGGCTCAATCCCCCGGATATCACAACCAGTCGGCCGAGCCTCTACGTACACCCACTGAACACGCCGCCGGATATCGACGGTTATCCCGAGGAGTGGCAGGCCCTGAATGCCCAGGTACGCCGTTTCAACGCCCGCAGCAATCCCAGTGAAGCGGTGGGATTCGACTGGCTGGCCGGTCGCCACGGCGACATGCTCTATCTCCTGATCGAGGTCCGTGACCCGCACATCGTCTATCCCCGCTCCGATCGTTCACTCAGCCAGGGGGATCATCTGATTCTGGCGGTTCCCGGTAATGACGGACAGACCCGACAATTCATCCTCGGCACCCCGGCACCCGGCTGGATCGCCGTGCACAGCAATTCGCACCAACCGGTACCCGTCGGGCTTCGTGGTGAGTGGCAGGAATCGGATCGAGGCTACCGGGTGGAACTGCAGATACCACTGACCCTCACCCAGGGGCGCCTCTCCCTGGCGGTGATCGATGTGGACGCAGCGGACCAAGCCCCTCAGGGCATCGCATCTACTTCCGGCTGGCGGAAGAACGCAAATCTCGCCTACCTCGCCCTGCCCAACCAGCAGGCGGACAGCTATCTGTCCGGTCTCGAACATCGGAACTACCGCTATACCCTGCTCAATCGACAGCGCCAGGTGATCGGACGCCAGGGGCACGTACTCACCCGCGACGAGCGTAGCGACAATCTGTGGCGCGGCTTGCTGGAGTTGTTGTTCGCCGAACCGGTTCGTCGCCCTTTCACCGAACGGGAGCGCCGGGGAGAACTGGATGGTCCGGAGATCCGGCAGGCCCTTGATGGCCAGGGCAGCATCTATCGTTACCCGTCCCCGGACTCGTCCCTGGTCCTGCTCTCCAGCGCCTTTCCTGTCCGTGCCGAGGGCCGGGTACAGGGCGTGGTAGTCGTAGAACAGAGCACCCGGGAGATCCTCCTGCTACAGCAGGGTGCGAGCGAAGACCTGATCGGGCTGAGCCTGGGGCTGTTCCTGATCACCGGTGGCAGCCTGTTATGGCTGGCGTCGCTGCTGGCCCGCCGTATCACCCGACTGAGTGACAAATATCAGCAACTGGTCTCTCCGGACGGGCGTATTCTGGGCGAACCCCAAGCCTCGCCCCATCGGGACGAGTTGGGGCGTCTGGACGAAAGTCTTGGAGCCGTGCTCAAGCGCACCCAGGCCTATACCCGCTATCTGGAATCCATGGCGTCGCGCATCGCCCATGAATTCCGCACCCCCCTGTCGATGATCCAGTCCTCCCTGGAGAACCTGCAACTCTCCCAGAACGACCGGAACGCAGCTGAAGATCTCTATGTGTCCCGAGCGCTGGAGGGCACCCAGCGGCTCAACCTGATACTCAGGCGCCTGCGTGAAGCCACCCGTCTTGAGCAGGCATTTCAGGATGCCGAGCAGATAGAGACCGACCTGGGGGCCCTGGTGGTATCACTCTGCCAGGGCTACCAGGACAGCCAGCCACAGGCTCGGTTCATGGCCCAGGTACCCGAAACCGGGATTATCGTCCGCATCGCCCCCGATCTAATCTGTCAGGCGGTAGACAAACTGGTGAGTAACGCGGTGGACTTTCACCG
>JARRNW010000211.1:0-8568 GCA_037384565.1 Candidatus Thiodiazotropha sp. | reverse complement strand
CTGTTACGTCAGGCGATAGAGGCCACAGAAGACGAGGATGGTTGGGCATCTTTGGGTCCGGTAGGGTCTCATATTTCGAATAAAACATCCTTCGATACGAGAAATTATGGATATAAAAATCTGAGCAGTCTGTTCAAGGCGATAGATCTTTTTGAATTGAGACGTGGACAGGGAAACGCATTTTTGGTTAGAGATAAGCGTAAGAAGGTAATTACCTAAAGATATCAATATCGCTTGTGAGTATGGAGGTTTCCTTGCAGTATCCGTTGAGCGTGATTCGGTTTGTTACTCGTTTCTACGCGCTGCGTCGTGATGAGTGTATTATAAAATAATGCAGTGTTTGAGATAATTAAACGGTTTCAATATATTCTATTTATCGTAATTAAAAAACCCGAAAAATATTAATTTGTTCTATGAAAAAATTGCGCTATATGCATGCATGTGCGCATCAAATATAGAACTGTGAACTGGTGGTGGTTTTTTTGTTATATTCTTTTAAACTTTTAAAAGTAAGTACCGATATCCTGGCTATATGGAAACCGCAAAAGTGCGGTCTGTCTGTTTGATGAGATCCATGAGTCATCGAACCATAAGGAAGCGGGTCGTCATGAGTGAGAAGCATACTCTTCCTGTTGTCGTCAAGATTTGTCAAAACATTGACAACTTGTACCTGACCTATGTCGGGCCTGTAGGGGGTATCCTGTGTGAGGAAGTCTTTAGCGAATGGAAGGATGCCTATAGACATGGCCCATTGGAAGTCCCCTATTACATCGAGATGCTCGCAGAGCAAATGCCTGACGACGAGAAAAAAATTGAATTCTCGAAGGAAGCAATGCATCTGATTGCCAATCAGATTGGCACATAACGGCATTGACATGGAGGTTTCAAGATGAAAATCAGTATTAAAATCGCCTTCTTCAGCTCCGCCTTTTTGGTTGTCATGGTCTTTGCGGTGGCCTATCTGGTGAGCGCGGATCTTCGTGAACGGGGAGGTGAGGAGCGTCAAGCCTTTCGTACTGAAACGATCAACGAAGTAAAGCAGACCTTGAAGGATCTGGTTGATGTTGCCTATGAGACGATCGATCAAAACTATTCCCACCTTCAGGATAAGGCCTTTTTAGAAAAATTCTATGGCAATCGCCTGCGTAACGTAATCGATACTTCAGATTCTATTCTGAAACACTATTATGGGTTGGCAAAGTCGGGCAAGATGAGTGAAACCGAAGCGCAAAAGCAAGCCCTGGCGATGATAGGAAAGATTCGCTATGACGGTTCAGTGGGTTACGTCTGGGTCAACGATACGTCAAAGCCTTTTCCGAAGATGCTGATGCATCCTACGCTCCCGGATCTCGATGGAAAGGTTCTGGACAATCCAAAATATAATTCCGCATTGGGCAGTAATAAGAATCTTTTTCAAGCCTTTCTTGAGGTGTGTGAGAGGCAGGGAGAAGGCTTTGTCGACTATGTTTGGCCCAAGCCAACCCCAGAGGGATTGGTTCCAAATGTTCCAAAACTCTCCTACGTGCGTCTGTTCAAACCTTGGGGTTGGATCCTTGGTACCGGCATCTATATCGATGATGCAAAAAAAGACATCTTGAATAAGATCACTACTGAAATAAAAGCCATGCGCTATGCAGACGGTGCTGGATATTTCTGGATTAACGACAACACACGTCCCTATCCGACCATGGTGATGCATCCGACCATTCCGGGTTTGGATGGACGGGTCCTTGATGATCCAAAATACAATAACGCCATGGGTAGGGGCCAGAATCTCTTTCAGGCATTCCTTGATGTTACGCAAAATGATGGCGAGGGATATGTGGACTATGAGTGGCCAAAGCCCACTTCAGACGGTTTGACCAGTAAGCAGCCTAAACTCTCTTATGTCAAACTTCACAAGCCGTTAGGCTGGATTATCGGTACCGGAGTCTATATTGACTCTGTCGATGAGACGGTAGCTCGTAAAAAGGCTCTATTGGACAGTCAGATCAACGCGCTGATTGTGAAGGTTTCCATAATCGCCGTACTCATAATTGCGATCGCAATATCAATCTCTTTTGTATTTGCCAATACCCTGGCCAGACCGATCGAAAACCTTACCCGGATCGCCGAAAACATCAGCTTGGGAAAGGATCTTGATGTAAAGATCTCGGAAGCCAATCGTGGGGATGAAATCGGTACCCTGGCCAAGGCGGTTGATCGTCTGAAAACCAGCGTAAAGATCATGATGAATCGCTTGAAGAAGTGATCCAAGGATAGAATGCCCGGAGTAGTATGTTTAGAATCTCAAGTTCCGGTGTGCAAAGCTGATTAAAATTGTTTCCTTGAAATATCAATATTTCTTGGGAACGTAGAGTTTTTTCGGTAGTACCCGCCGTTCATAATTTGGGTTGAAAACCCGATCGGGCAATGAAACATTCTCGTTGGGTATGTCTTTGTAGGGGATTTGCTCAAGCAGGTGGTGTATGCAGTTGAGCCGTGCCCGCTTCTTGTCATTTGCCGCGACGATGAACCAGGGTGCCTCAGGGATGTTGGTGCGAGCCAGGGTGTCTTCCTTGGCCTTGGTGTAATCCTCCCATCGGATCCGGGACTGGAGATCCATCGGGCTGAGTTTCCACTGTTTGAGTGGGTCGTGGATACGCATCAGGAAGCGCAGTTGCTGCTCCTCGTCGGTGATCGAGAACCAGTATTTGATCAGCCGGATCCCGGATCTGACCAGCGAACGTTCGAATTCCGGCACGTCATTGAAAAACTGTTCCACCTCCTGGGGGGAGGCGAATCCCATTACCCGTTCGACTCCGGAGCGATTGTACCAGGAACGATCGAACAGGACGATTTCACCCGCCGACGGCAGGTGGACCACATAGCGTTGAAAATACCACTGGGTGCGTTCCTGTTCCGTAGGCTTGGAAAGGGCGACGACCCGGCAGACGCGGGGGTTGAGTCGCTGGGTGATACGTTTGATCACACCCCCTTTGCCCGCGGCATCCCGCCCTTCGAAAATCACGACGATCTTCTCACCGGTTTCCTGGGCCCAGTCCTGGAGTTTGATCAGTTCCGCCTGAAGGCTCAGCAGGGCCTTGAAGTAGACTTTGCGATCGAGGGCCGATGGATGCTTTTCCTTGTAGATACGCCGCAGTTCCAACGACAGGGCCGGTTCCGAGATCTCAAGTTCGAAATCCTCATCGAAAGCCTCGTTCAACTCCGCCTCGAGCCATTCTTCGCTGTATTCAAAGTCATTCGTGTCAGTCATGTCGGATAGCAGAATCGAAACGTCGTTTAAAGACAATTAAAAAATAGCATGAACCCCGGGAGAATTCGTTACAGTTTGAGGTGGTGGATTCCGTTATCTTCACCTTGGTGAAGTAAAGGCGTAAAACTTATACACGGATCGCCGGATGCTCGGATCGATTGTGAGGTCGAACGTCCGAACCCGCTGCCGGGTGTGGACGTTCGCTCGCGAGATTACAGCATCTGAATCTTTTCCAATTGGGCGCGCAGGCTCTCCAGCGCCTTGAGATTATCGTTGAGTTTATCGCGCTCCTTCTGCACCACGGCGGGTGGGGCCTTGTCGACGAAATTGGGGTTGCCAAGTTTCTTCTCGGTACGCTCCGCATCACCTTGCAAACGCCCGATCTCCTTCTCCAGACGCTTGATTTCCGCCTCCTTGTCGATCAGGCCGGCCAGGGGGATGAGCACTTTCATTTCGCCCACCAGGGCAGTGGCGGATTCCGGTCCGTGATCGTCCACCGGCAACACCTCGATAGACTCAGTGCGGGCCAGGAAGTCAAGGAAGGGGCGGTGCCTGAGTGCCAAACCCTGGTCTGTATCACTGGCATTGGCCAGCAGCACCGGTACCTGTTTGGCCGGCGCGATATTCATCTCACCCTTGATCTTGCGAATTCCCAGGATGAACTGCATGACCCAGTTCATCTCCTGTTCGGCCGCTTCGTCGATCAGGGATTCGCGCCGGGTCGGGAAGGGCTGGTTCATGATGGTTTCACCCTCCACGCCCGCCAGGGGAGCGACCCGCTGCCAGATCTCTTCGGTGATAAAGGGCATGATCGGGTGGGTCAGGCGCAGCAGGTTTTCAAGTACCCGGACCAGGGTTCTGCGGGTACCCCGTTTGGCCGCTTCGCTGGCGTTCGGGTCATTGAGGACCGGCTTGCTGAGTTCCAGATACCAGTCGCAGTATTCGTTCCAGGTGAACTCGTAGATCGCCTGCGCGGCATGGTCGAATCGATAGCCTTCGATGGCGTCCGCCACTGCTTGTTTGGCCTTCTGTAGACGTGAGAGGATCCAGCGGTCCGCCAGTGAGCGTTGCAACTCTGCAACCGGTTGGGAGTGGCCGGTGGTCGCAGTACCGACACCGCAGTCCTGGCCCTCCACGTTCATCATCACATACCGGGAGGCGTTCCACAGTTTGTTGCAGAAGTTGCGATAACCCTCGATGCGCCCCATGTCGAACTTGATGTCGCGGCCGGTGGCCGCCAGGGCGGCGAAGGTGAAGCGCAGGGAGTCGGTGCCGAAACTGGGTATGCCGTCGGGAAACTCCTTACGGGTCTGTTGTTCGATCTTCTTAGCCAGTTGTGGCTGCATCATGCCGCTGGTGCGTTTTTGCAGCAGGGCTTCCAGTTCAATGCCGTCGATCAGATCGATGGGGTCGAGTACGTTGCCCTTTGATTTGGACATCTTGTCGCCATGCGAATCGCGCACCAGACCGTGTACGTAAACCTCATGGAACGGAACGTCATCCATGAACTTGAGGCCCATCATGATCATCCGGGCGACCCAGAAAAAGATGATGTCGAATCCGGTCACCAGCACGCTGGTGGGGTAGAAGTTTTTCAGCCGTTCGGTCTGCTCAGGCCAGCCCAGGGTGGAAAAGGGCCACAGTGCCGAGCTGAACCAGGTGTCGAGTACGTCCTCATCCTGGCGCAGGGGATAGTCGTCGGCGAGTTGATGGGTTCTGCGAACCTCTGCCTCGTCGCGGCCTACATAGACATTGCCCTCCTCGTCATACCAGGCGGGAATCCGATGACCCCACCAGATCTGCCGGCTGATGCACCAGTCCTGGATGTTGCGCATCCACTCGAAATAGGTGTTCTTCCAGTTATCCGGGACGAAGCGGATCCGGCCGCTCTCAACCGCTTCGATGGCGGGTTTGGCCAGAGGGGCGATCTTCACGTACCACTGATCGGTAAGGAAGGGCTCGATGACTGCGCCGGAGCGGTCCCCCCGGGGCACCATCAGTTTGTGTTCATCGACCTTCAACAGCAGGCCCAGATCCTCAAGATCGGAAACCATACGTTTGCGTGCCTCGTAGCGGTCGAGAGCGACATATTTTTCCGGGATCAGTGAGCCCTCTTCAGGTTCGTTGGCACGGATAGCCGCGTCGATGGTGAAGATGTTGATCAATCCTCCATGGGCCTGCTCGCTGATGCTGATCTCGTCCCGGTGGCGCTGCCAGACCCCGTAGTCGTTGAAATCGTGGGCCGGGGTGATCTTCACACAGCCGGTGCCGAACTCGGGGTCCACGTGTTCTTCATCCGCGATGATCGGGATGCGCCGTCCGGTCAGGGGCAGCTCCAGCAGTTCGCCGATCATGTGTTTGTAACGCTCGTCGTTGGGATTCACCGCCACCGCGCAGTCTCCGAGCAGGGTCTCCGGACGGGTGGTGGCCACCACCAGATGGCCCTGGCCGTTGCTCAGAGGGTAGCGGATATGCCACATGAAGCCGTTCTCCTCCTCGGAGAGCACCTCCAGGTCGGAGACGGCGGTGTGCAGTTTCGGGTCCCAGTTGACCAGACGCTTGCCACGATAGATCAGGCCCTCTTCATAGAGCCGGACGAAGACCTCCTTGACCGCCTCGGAGAGCCCCTCGTCCATGGTGAAACGCTCATGCTGCCAGTCCAGGGAGGAACCCAGACGGCGCAACTGGCGGGTGATGTTGCCGCCGGACTCCTGCTTCCACTCCCAGATGCGTTCAATGAATCCCTCTCGGCCCAGATCGTGACGTTTCTTGTTTTCCGCCTCCAACTGCCGTTCCACCACCATCTGGGTAGCGATACCGGCATGGTCGGTGCCCGGTTGCCAAAGGGTGCGGTCGCCCTTCATCCGGTGATAGCGGATCAGGGTGTCCATGATGGTGTTATTGAACCCGTGGCCCATATGCAGGCCCAGCGTTGTTCTATAGCGTGTGGATTGTAGGTCTTTTCCATGGGTCTCAATGTGATGGTTTGGCAGCAAAAAGGGTACTAGTATAACCCGCCATAAACAAAAAAGTGCGAGGCTTCCACCGATGTGATGCCGTCGCTCAATATCGTCGTCTTGCAGGGGCGCTAAACTATACTTCAGGAAAACACCGGCAACGGCGGTTTGAGACACCTCACAAAATTCGTTTCGAGGGTATTTTGAGGTCTCTACTGTCCAACAATTAACTGGGGTCAAGCCACACTAGTGGCATTTAACTTAAGCCTGAACCACCGTCATCCCGGCGTATGTCGGGATCCAGAATGTGCGGCGGTGTGATATTCCTGGAGTCCGGCATGCGCCGGAATAACGAAAACCTAGAGTATCGCCTAAAGTAAATGTCACTCGGATCACATCCCGTACCGTTCTTGAGTGTTCCGGTGTCTACCTCACATACCGATGGCAAATATAAGGAGAAGTCATACCATGAGTCAGAATCGACGTGTTTTTGCGTTTCATGATGGTGACGGCAAGAACAAAAAATTGCTGGGCGGCAAGGGTGCCAACCTCTGTGAGATGACCCAATTCGGTTTAAATGTTCCCCCAGGGTTCGTGATCAGTACCGAAGCGTGTCTCGACTATCTGGCCAGTGGTGACAAGAGCTTACCGGCTGACCTCCTGGAGGATGTCCGCAAACACATGGCGGAAGTCGAGCAGCTCACCGGTAAAGGGTTCGGTGATGCGAAAAACCCACTGCTGGTCTCGGTGCGTTCAGGATCGGCGATGTCGATGCCGGGCATGATGGACACCATTCTCAATCTGGGTCTCAACAGCCAGACCCTGGAGGGTGTGATCGAACAGACCGGAGATTCCCGTTTTGGCTACGATGCCTATCGACGCTTTATCCAGTTGTTCGGCAAGGTGGCCATGGGGGTGCCCGACGAAGCCTTCGATGAGGAGTTCGAGGCAGTGAAACAGAATGCTCGGGTGAGCGAGGACGTGGGACTCTCTGCGGATGATCTACAGGAGATCACCCAGCGATTTCTCAAGGTATTCGAGACCCACACCGGCCGGCCCTTTCCAGAGGATCCTTACGACCAGTTGGATATCGCCATCAAGGCGGTGTTCGGCTCCTGGATGGGTCGGCGGGCGGTGGACTACCGGCGTCAGTTCAACATCACTCCCGAGATGGCTAATGGTACGGCGGTGAATGTTTGTACCATGGTGTTCGGCAACCGGGGCAACGATTCCGCAACCGGGGTGGCTTTTACTCGCAATCCCGCTACCGGGGAGAACAAACTGTTCGGCGAATACCTGGTGAATGCCCAGGGCGAGGATGTCGTAGCAGGTATCCGAACTCCCAAGCCGATCGCGCGTCTGGCCGATGAGATGCCCGAGATCGCCGAGCAGCTCGAAGAGCTGCGCCAGAAACTGGAGACACACTACAAGGAGATCCAGGATTTCGAATTCACTATTGAGCGGGGTGTCCTCTACTGTCTGCAGACCCGTAATGGCAAGATGAACGCCACTTCAATGGTGCGGACCTCGGTGGAGATGGTGGAGGAGGGGCTGATCAGCAAGGAGCAGGCCCTGCTGCGGATCGACCCGTCCCATCTGGAGCAGATGCTCTATCCTCGTCTCGATAGTAATTTCAAAGGTGACCCGGTTGCCCAGGGGCTGCCGGCTTCCCCCGGCGCCGCCAGCGGTCGTGCGGTATTCGATGCGGACCGGGCCGAGCTGATGGGCAAGGAGCAGGGTCTCAAAGTGATCCTGGTGCGTGAAGAGACCAAGCCCGAAGATATCCACGGATTCTTTGCCGCCCAGGGTATTCTCACCAGCCGGGGTGGCAAGACCTCCCATGCCGCCGTGGTGGCCCGAGGTATGGGTAAACCCTGTGTCGCCGGTGCCGAGGGTATCAGTGTGGACGTGCAACGCCGTGAGGCATTGGCCCGGGGCACCCTGATCCGTGAAGGCGACATGATCACCATTGACGGCAGTAGTGGCAACGTCTATCTGGGCGAAATCCCGATGGTAGAGCCTGACTTCACCGAAGAACTCAACCGCTTGCTGCGCTGGGCCGACGAGACCGCCTACTTGAAGGTAATGGCCAATGCCGATACCGCGACGGATGCCAGCCGGGCTCTGAAATATGGTGCGATGGGGATCGGGCTCTGCCGTACCGAACGCATGTTCAATGCGGTGGATCGTCTGCCGGTGGTGATCGAGATGATCGTCGCCGAGACCCCGGCGCAGCGTCAGGCGGCGCTGGACAAGCTGCTGCCCATGCAGCGCAGCGATTTCAAGGCGATCCTCGAAGTGATGGCGCCCCGGCCGGTCACCATCCGTCTGCTTGATCCTCCGATTCATGAGTTT
>JARRNW010000210.1:0-6413 GCA_037384565.1 Candidatus Thiodiazotropha sp. | reverse complement strand
ATTCTGTTTTCTGGATATCACTACCAGTGAATTCCATAAAAATGCTGAAAACCGCATTTCATCCCGTATTTTTTTGGATGATAGGTTTTTATAAAATAGAATTTATGCAACTGTAAGGTAAGTATTGAAAACAAGAACTATTCAGGCCTTTTTATATATCTAGTTCAGATCGATACGTATTATGTGCTCACCAGTTTCACACGTAAAAAACGGAATGTATAAATATAACAAATTTGTCCATTTAACGTTTTTGTCTACGTACCGTTTTAGGGCGTCCGGATCGACAATCTGGAGTATACGCGTACCGCCTTCCGCAACAGGTATCGTCCCGGCCTCCGGCTAGACGGCAGGGGTTTTCGTGTTGTCTGTGCGTCCCCCGTTATACGCTGACCACTGAATCACCGCGCAGCGGTGCTCGTGATTTTTTGCAATCGGAAACCCCTTTTGTCAGAGCCGCCCCAGTCCGCTCAGCACTAGCGTCGCGATCCGCTGGGCATCGGTGCAGCCCACCAGCTCCCGGTTTTCCGCTTCGTTCAATCCATTGTTGAGGGAGGGGGCCAAGCCAGGCTGGGCACAGGCGGCAATCTCGGCACCCATCTGCGCCAGCGTGCACACTTCAACACCCTGTTGTTCCACTAAGTCGAGTGTCGCGTCGTAATCCGGCAGGTGCTGCCGCGCCCAGCCATCGTCGAATTCCGGTCTTTGCCCGCCCAGCAACATGTCGGCTACCGCCCGCGCGGCGCCGCCGAATCCGCCGACCACATAGAGCGGCTTGTTTTGTTTCAGCGACAGCCAGGCCTCTTCAACTACCCCAGGGACCAAACCGGAGAAGCCTTTCATCTTGCCGCCGATCACCAGTCGCGCCTGGGAGCGTTCGGTGATGCGCGAGCGCATGGTGGTGAGCCCCCGCGCCCAGGCGTAGCGGCGTTGCGGGGTATCGGAGGCCAGCACCCGGCCTTGGTCCGTTTCGGGAAAGAGTTCATCGTCGCACCAAGGCAATTCCGGGCGCACGCCAGCCGCATAAGTGGCCACATGCCCCTCAAAGAGCCGCCACTCGTCATCACCGTAGCCCAGCCAGAGTGGCCATGGCGCCAGGTTATGAATGGCGTCGCTCAGCGGTGGCGCGTTGACGCCCTGGGCGAGCTTGAAATAGGCGCGCACCAGTTCGAACAGCCGCAGGGTGAAGTTCGACGCGCTGGAGAAGTCCCCCTTGAGTGCCCCGCCATAGGCGATCTTCAGTCCTGCCAGCAACAGATAGAGATGGATCTCGTCGGTCAGGGTCGCGAAGTGGGCCTGGGAAAGGCCGTAGCGAGCGACGTCATCACTTTCGGAAATGGATAGGGTGATGGTGTCGATATGCGCCGGCCGTTGCCATTGCGCGATCTTGGTCAAGGGCGTGAGGAATCGGGCCATGGGGCGCAGTAGTTGCAACACCTCAAGCTCTTCTCGCCCCAGGGGGGGATCGGGATAGAGGAACGTGATTTCAACTTGTGAATCGTCACATTCATTGGCCAGAGTGAGTGCCTCCGGGGCGGCAGGCAAGACCCTTTCGTCGGGCTCGGCTGTGAGTTCCAGGATGGCGCGATTATAGGTATGGCGCAGCGCCTCCAGTACAGCGCGGTCGATCACGCGCCGTGCATCCACACCGGGCGCGCCGAATCGCCAGCGGATGGTGGAGACATTACCCAGATAGAGGAAACTGCGTGCCTCGCCCGATTGCAGGGCATCCACAACCAACACATGTGCGCCGAGCCTTTTCGCCTCCAACACCTCGCGCCGGCACCAGGGCCGGGAACTGTACTGGTCGGTCTGAAACGCCAGCATGATGGTGCAGTCCCGGATCCCGGCCTGGATGGCATTGGCAAAGTCTTGCCCGGTGGCGATCTCGCCGACGTCGTACCAGACGTCGACAGGCAGTTCGCCCAGCACGGCTCGAGTTTGACGCACCGGGTCCTGTTGATCCTTGTCGAGATCGGCCTTGGCGTGGCTGAGGAAGATCGACACCGGCGCCTGCATGCGATCGGGCGCCAGGGCTGGCACCTTGCCATGTTCGAGTAGTTGAATGGCGCGGGCCGCAATATGAAAGGAGATTTCGGCCAGACGTTGTTGCTCTGCTTCTTGCGTGGGTAGGTCGTTAGCCAACAGGGCGGGCAGGATGTGTTGATTGTCGCTTAACTCGAAGCCGGTATTGTCCAGCGCCACTGGTAGTACGTGGTGTGGGCTTTTATCCAGCGGAGCCAGCGCCAGCGCGGTTTGTGCAAACCGGGTCCATGCCTCACCCGTTCCATCCGGCACGGTGCGCAGCATGCGTTGATCAACCAATAGTACAACGATACTGTGTTGCGCGGCTTCAAGATCGAGATTGTGCTCGCCATCCAGTTCCGGTGGCAGATCCTTACCCAGATCCGGTGTAAAGAACACTGGGATGCGTAGGCCACCGCTTGCAGGTGGTTCAACGAAACGCTGCATCAAATCCGCCGCAAGCTTGGTTGCTGTTTCAGACTTCGGGTGGGCGAGTAGGTAAAGATGTAACGGGGGGCGTTTGTCCATGGCTTATGACTCCGTCTGCACCACATGCGCTGGTGTGAAGGTTGGCGCCTTTGTGCCGTTTAGAAAGCGTGTGCAAATGACCTCGAGATGTTCCTTTTTTACCGCTTCACTACGCCCCAGATTGATCAGGCGCTGGATTTTCTCGGGGCGGGCGTCATCCAGTGAGAACTCCCCCTCCTTGGCGACCACATTGATTCGGTGAACCCGACCACCCAGGAGTAGCTTCGCCTGGACCTGCGCCGCTTCCATCTGGCCCTCGAACATCAGCTCGACCAGACCTGCGTTCCATTGTGCAACACCATCATCAGTATGGCGGGCTATGTTGAAGGGCTTGGTGGTGGTGCCTATGCTGAGCACGTCGATGCTGTCCAGCGGTTGGTCAAGAAAGGCAACGGCTTCGGTGATTGCGGCCATTACCGGGCTGTTTGCCCAGACACCACCATCCACATAACTGGCATCCGCATGGTTCGGGAAGGGTGCAGCCGCGAAGTGGGTTGGTGCGGCCGAGGTCGCCAATGCCACATCTACTGCTGGCGCATTGATGTCGTATTTGAAGCGGGGGTGGTGGGCTGTCTTCATCAAAAAGAGGCGCCCGCCGATGGCGTCGTATGTCGGGATCAGTAACCGGCAGCTGGATTCGCCGAACTTACGTTTACCGAGAACCTCCTCAAGTGCACTCCGCAAAACGGAATGGGAATGCTTGGGACCGAAGAGTTGGCGAAAAAACCGCTTGTGCGCTGAATCAAGCTGGTGCTCGGAAAAATCTCCGGTCCTTTCGATGCATAGAAATCGCAGATCTCGCGGGCCGACAACCCCAGCCCCAGACCGATGGCGAGAATGCCCCCGGTGGAGGTGCCAGCGATGAGATCGAAGTGATCGACGACCGATTTTCCGGTGTCCTCTTCGAGCGTGGCCAGTACCGATGCGGTGAAAGCCCCTTTGATGCCACCTCCGTCCAAACTGAGGATTCTGAACATCTCAACCTCCCTGCCTGATGAGCCAGTTTAATGAATGGTTGTCTATTGGACTAAGTGTTGTTCGATGGAATTTCTGTATTACCAACGGCTAATGGTGCTTGGTATGCTGGAAACAGGCATTTATTGCTCGTATGCTATTGCGAACAAAGGAAGAATGCCACTGGTCTACAAACCGCCTGTTTTTCTCGGTCGAGTGAGGGATGAGATTAAAGCAGGAAGATATTGTTCATAGAATCAGTTAGTTATGGTTGATTGTCTTACGGGGGTTATTCATGGACTCATTCTGGTAACAACACTCTAAGGGATGGCTACACTCAAACTATTCATAAGTCACAGTTCGCGACTCGACGATGTCGATGGCGCCCAGGATACCGATGAAAACTGGGAATTGCTGAAAGAACTCTGCGAAACCATCAAAGCCAAAGACTTCGACTTGGAGGTCGAGGTGCTCGTCGACCAGTTTATCGGCACCGGCACGGACTGGGAAAAGCACCTCAACCTCTGGCTGGCCGAATGCCATGCCGCCATTATCCTCTACTCAAAACGTGCCTTGCAGCAATCCGACTGGGTAAAGAAAGAGGCCACGATACTCCACTGGCGCTGGCAGGTGGAAAAGGATTTTCCTCTACTGCCCGTTTTCTTTGAAGATGAAACCAACATAGAGGACGCCAAGGCGAGTTTTTGGCAAGCCATCGGTTTGCAGCAGGTCAATTCGGCCACCTGTCCCAGGGATGCCGCAGCCATTGTCAATGAGATTGAGAAACAGCCGAGGTTTCAGCAGCTATTAGATCGCCTGAAGTCACAGGCGCCACTCGCCACACCTTTTACTGATATCGCCAGTGAGTTGAAAATTCATCTCGATGATGAGCGGATATTTTCCGACTTGCAGGCCGCCTGGAACAGTCTCAATCATGCAGACAAACCAGACGCTCCGGCAGACACCATCGAAGCGCTGGTGAATAACCTGATTCGATTTCTGTTGGTATCACCTACCGATTGCATGCGGAAACTCTATGATTTCTCCGCGCTGATCAAACGCAGAGAGACCCGTGAGCGTATGCAGGAAGTTCATGGGGCATTGCGGGCGATCTGGGTCAATGCAGGTGCGGCAACCTGGTTGCCCGCTATCAATCGTGGCGACGCAATTCTCGCTTTGAATGGAATACATCTCAATGACCGTGGAAGCATTGGTATGGCATATACCGACAATTTTACGGTCGATCGTTATATCAAACGGATGTGGCATAACGACGTCCAAGGTGTGCTGGTATCGCTGACGGATCAGACCACAATAGAAAGCATTGAGGAAGAGATCTGGAAAAAGTGCCGTATTTATAATCCCCACTCGGATCCCAAGCGACTTCGCAAGCAGGTAAACCGCAAGGAGTTTGTAGTGGTGTATTTGCCAGTCAAGGATGTTACTACGGGTCTGCCTGATGCTGAGCGTGCGATGGAGATCATTGGTCTTAGACAGCATTACCCCAATCTGCGTGTCGTGATAGCGTCCGGCGAGCAACCCCTCGATGGGGAACTGCCCGGCATCCAACCAATAGAGCCTGCGCTTGACATCGAAATTGAAGACGATCAGTACCTCAACGACTGCGATCTGCAAGGAATTCTCGGTCCACTATCCAGGTAACATGAGTTATGAATTACAAACCCGTTTTTTTCGATCTGCCACCTGAAGATATCTTTCCCGGCGAGGGCGATGTCGAGCCCTATGTGTTCACAGAAGACATCGCCATTGCCGTCGATGTTGCTCATATCACAGGGCGCCCTCTGCTTGTCGAAGGCAAACCCGGCTGCGGCAAGAGCCGTCTGGCAGAGGCATTGGCTGCGATCAAGGGTTGGCATTTTTTGAACAAATCCATCACCTCCCGCACTACCCTGGAGGATATGACCAACGAATACGATAATCTGAAACGCCTTCACGACGCCCACAGCGCCGGAGTCAAAGGCGATTCGATCAAGCCGGACTGGGAATACAACCGTCCCGGTGTTTTCTGGTGGGCGTTCAATCGTGTGTCTGCGCAAAACAGGGGAAAGGATTATCAGCGGGAAAGTACCACTTTCAAAGGCGTGGAGCGTGAGCAGAAAGGTGGTGCAAACCATACGCTGCTGCTGATCGATGAAATCGACAAGGCAGAACCCGATCTGCCCAACGACCTGCTCGACACCATCGAGCGGCGGCGTATCGAGTTGCGCGATGGTTCATATATCGCGTCCGATGATACCTCACAAATATTCACAATCATCACATCGAACCAGGAGCGCACGCTGCCCGCGGCCTTCCTGCGTCGCTGCGTCTCTCTCTATATCGAAGAACCAGGTGCGGATGATCTCAAGAAGATCGCCAAGAGCCACTTTGATGAAGAAATTGATGAGGCGTTGCTGGAGCAGATCGTTGAAAAGATTCTCCAGTACCGAGACAGGGAGGAGACCGAAGGCCTGCGGGTTCCCGGGACCAGCGAGTTTCTCGATACACTGAAGGTTTGCATGGCGCGCGACATAAGCCCCGATGACACCTCACGGGTATGGCGTCAGGTCGAGAACTCGATCTTGCGTAAAAAGGCCTGAGCATCGCTATGGCTTCCTCCCGCAACCCAGGTAGCGAGATTCATCTGGGTGACCTGATCCTGGCACTCAGTGACCTGCCGTGGCAGAGTGAGGAACAGGCCAGGAAGATTGCTGCAGCGCTCGGCTTCAGTCAGCAGAACCCACAGCAGCATAAGATTAAGACAAACCGTGCCACACCTTTCACAGGCGCGAGAAATCGCATCTGGGCCAGGCAATCCTTACCTTCGCTCAGTAAAACGATCTCTACACCCCCACCGCCAGCTCCGCGCATAGACTTGCCCGATGGCGTATTACCCGGAACGCTGAGCC
>JARRNW010000209.1:0-6418 GCA_037384565.1 Candidatus Thiodiazotropha sp. | reverse complement strand
GGATTCCGGCATTCGCCGGAATGACGGAATCCTTATTCTAATAACGGGCTTCGGTTTTGATGAGGCATGCCTATCCTGTTTACAGGCTGTGGATGAACTTTGAACTCCGAAACTTGAGTCATTAGATTCAACCGCAAAATCACCATGGTATAAGCATTACGTTATCCATCACATCAAAACATCTGACTTCTCTTATCCCTGAAGCTATCGAATACTTCAAATCACCTGGACGACAGACCGGAAGCGAACAATCCAGAGGTGACCAACCTCAGTGAACAGGAGCTTTTCTGTCGTCAGAGTTCAATTCCCTTTTGGAGGTAACGATACAATGGCTAAGACTTACGATGCGGGTGTTAAAGAGTACCGCGAAACCTACTGGATGCCGGACTACACCCCCAAGGACACCGACATTCTTGCATGCTTCAAAATCACCCCCCAACCGGGGGTACCCCGGGAAGAGGCCGCCGCCGCCGTGGCCGCGGAATCCTCCACCGGCACCTGGACGACCGTTTGGACCGACCTGCTGACCGACCTGGATTACTATAAGGGCCGCGCCTACGCCATAGAAGACGTGCCCGGGGACGACACCTGCTTCTACGCCTTCATCGCCTACCCCATTGATCTGTTCGAAGAGGGTTCGGTGGTCAATGTGTTCACCTCCCTGGTGGGTAATGTGTTCGGTTTCAAGGCAGTACGTGCGCTGCGCCTGGAGGACGTGCGCTTCCCGATCGCCTACGTCATGACCTGCAACGGCCCGCCCCACGGCATCCAGGTCGAACGCGACATCATGAACAAATATGGCCGCCCCCTGCTGGGTTGCACCATCAAGCCGAAGCTGGGTTTGTCAGCCAAAAACTACGGCCGAGCCGTCTATGAAGGCCTGCGGGGCGGTCTCGACTTCACAAAGGACGATGAGAACGTCAACTCCCAGCCCTTCATGCGCTGGCGCCAGCGTTTCGATTTCGTCATGGAGGCTGTGCACAAGGCCGAGTCCGAGACCGGCGAACGCAAGGGGCACTACCTGAATGTTACCGCGCCAACCCCGGACGAGATGTTCAAGCGTGCCGAACACGCCAAGGAGCTGGGTGCACGCATCATCATGCACGACTACATCACCGGCGGCTGGTGCGCCAACACCGGCCTGGCCCAATGGTGCCGGGATAACGGCCTGCTGCTGCACATCCATCGCGCCATGCACGCGGTGATCGACCGCAACCCACACCACGGCATCCACTTCCGGGTATTGACCAAGCTGCTGCGTCTGTCCGGAGGCGATCACCTGCACTCCGGTACCGTGGTTGGCAAGCTCGAGGGCGACCGGGAGGCAACCCTGGGCTGGATCGATCTCATGCGCGATCGGTTTATCAAGGAAGACCGCAGTCGCGGCATCTTTTTCGACCAGGACTGGGGCTCCATGCCCGGCGTACTACCCGTTGCCTCCGGCGGTATCCACGTCTGGCACATGCCAGCCCTGGTAACCATCTTCGGTGACGACTCCGTGCTGCAGTTCGGCGGCGGCACCCTGGGCCATCCCTGGGGTAACGCGGCCGGAGCCGCGGCCAACCGGGTGGCGGTCGAGGCCTGTGTGGAAGACCGTAACCGCAATGGCGTGGAGGGTCTGGAGAAGCGCGGTGGCGAGGTACTGCGCGAAGCGGCCAAGCACAGCCCCGAGCTGGCGGCGGCCATGGATACCTGGAAAGAGATTAAATTCGAGTTCGATACCGTTGACAAACTGGATGTTGCCCACAGGTAACAAGCCGGGCGTCACCTTTCAAAACGAATAACCTGAGGAATCAGATCATGAGCACTATGCAAGATTACAACTCACGCCTTTCCGACCCGGGCAGCCGTAAGTTCGAAACCCTATCCTACCTGCCGCCGCTGACCGATGAGGCTATCCGCTCCCAGGTGGAGTACATCGTCGCCAAAGGCTGGAATCCGGCACTTGAACACACTGAGCCGGAGAATGCCACCGACTCCTACTGGTACATGTGGAAACTTCCCATGTTCGGCGAGACGGATGTGGATGCAATCCTCAAAGAGGCCGAGGCTTGTCATGCGGCCAATCCGAACAATCATGTACGTCTGGTTGGTTATGACAACTACGCCCAATCCCAAGGCACCGCTCTGGTGATCTTTCGCGGCCAGGCGGTCTAGCGGCGGAGAGCCATGGCTTGAATGAACCCCGCCCTGCTTGTTGGGGCGGAGGTTCTTTTTGAAAAGTTTTGAGGTGTGTGATGAGCGATCAAGACATAGACCAATACCTTATTAATACAGAGCCCTACTACTGTCCCGTAGGCAATGAGGTCTCCCTGTATGAAGCGGCCTACGAGGCACGCATGCCGGTCATGCTCAAGGGGCCCACCGGTTGCGGTAAATCCCGCTTTGTGGAGTACATGGCTTGGAAGTTGGGCAAACCGCTGATCACCATAGCCTGTAATGAAGACATGACCGCCTCCGACCTGGTGGGTCGCTTCCTGCTCGATATCAACGGTACCCAGTGGCAGGATGGCCCGCTTACAGTGGCCGCGCGAATCGGTGCCATCTGCTACCTGGATGAAGTGGTCGAGGCACGTCAGGACACCACTGTGGTCATTCACCCCCTGACCGACCATCGCCGGGTTCTGCCCCTGGAGAAGAAGGGTGAACTGGTCAAAGCCCACGACAACTTTCAGATCGTCATCTCCTACAATCCAGGTTACCAGTCCCTGATGAAGGACCTGAAACAGTCCACCAAGCAACGCTTTGGCGGTCTGGATTTCGACTATCCAGAGACCGAGATCGAAACCCGGATCGTCGCCCACGAGGGCGGAGTCGATGAGGGCATCGCCAAGAAACTGGTGAGCATCGCCCAACGCTCCCGCAACTTGAAAGGACACGGCCTGGACGAGGGTATGTCCACCCGTCTTCTGGTCTATGCGGCGCAACTGGTTACGAAGGGCATTGAGCCGACGGCTGCTTGCCAGATGGCGCTCGTCACGCCACTGACCGACGATCCGGACATGCGCGACACCCTGCACGCAACAGTAAACACCTATTTTTAAGTAATTATGAATTTTGAATTATGAATTCATAATTTATGAGGTGCGCCAGAGGCGCACACCTTAATTCAGAATTTAACATTTACAATTCAAAATTAAAAAACCTATGAGCATTGACTTCTCCGAATACGCCAGTTGTCTCAAACCGGACGATCATGAGCACCGGGAGGTATTGGAATCCGCCTATCATGAAGCACAGCGGGTGATGTCCCCCCGGGGGCTCGACAACTACCTGCAGGGCATACGCGCCATGTGCGCTCTGAACCGGGGACAGGACCTGGTTCTGACCTATGTACAGGAGATGCCCGGGGTGGCAAAAGAGGTGGGTGAGGATATCCTGCCCGACATCGTCGAATCGATGATGAAGATGTCGTCCCATACCTCCGGCAGCGTGGTTACCCTGATGCTCGGTATGATGTCCCTGACGGCACAGCGTCTGGGCGATTCCGAGGTGATGCGCGGCTATCTGAAGTTGTTGCACCAGTTGGCCGGCAAGGCCCCCCGCGGTCTGCGTCCGATGATGGAAAACATGGATGAACTATTGTCCAAACTCACCCTGGGCGGCCTGCGCCGTTGGGCCCTATGGGGCGCCCAGGCACACCAGCGGGATCTCGACGGTCAGATGGCCTACTTCGGACTGCTGACTGAATCCTCGCGCAGCATTCTGCAAAAGGAGCGTCGCGGAACCCTGTTCATCGATAACCAGCGCAGGCTCAACTTCTACCTGCGGGCGCTCTGGGGACGGGCCTTTTTTATGCGCCCGACCGCGGGCGACTACGAATCACGTCGCGGTTTGAAACCCTACATCGAGTCGTTCCAGATTCATCTGCCTGATGCCTTCGACCCCTTTCGTGGAATCGACGGTATCGAGATCTACCGGGCCAGTGTGGCCCATGCCGCCGCTCACATGGTCTATACCCGGGACCCGATCTCGGCGGAACAACTCTCCCAGGCGCAGATGCGCTTCATTGAAATGTTCGAGGATGCGCGCATCGAATACCTTGCCTACCGGGAATTTCCGGGATTGCGTAAACTCTGGCTCTCCTTCTTCACCGCACAACCCGACAAGCAGGATGTGTATGCTGAACACCACGAGACCATGGATTACATGTTGCGCACCACTCGCGCAATCATGGATCCGGACTACACGGACCCAGTGGATTTTATCAATACTGTCGCACAGGATTTCCGTACCGAACTGAAGCGCAATCCGCACGATTCACACATTGCCTGGATGGCGGGGATAAATTACTACAACCTCATCGTGAATAAGGCGAAGATTCCCTCGGTGCGCATTCTCAGCGACTGGCCGATTCCCTACCGGGACGACAACCGCTACCTCTGGGCCTTCGCCGAGAACCCATTCGAATCCCAGGGCGTCGATTACCTGCCAAGCAGTCAGCAGACGCTGCGTAAATACGTATCGGTCATGGAGATGGTCAACGAGATCAACTCGGAACTGGTGCTTGATAATCATCAGGAAGTCTGGGTGCTCGCCAGTGAACTCTTCCCTTATGAAGATGACCTGAAAAACACCCGGAGCTATAACCAAACCGAAGGGGTCGAACCCTTGTCCGATCCCTATCACTACCCTGAGTGGGATTACCATGTGCAGCTCTCCCGCCCGGACTGGGCTACCATCATCGAACGCAAACAGGGTAAGGGCGACCCTGAAATCATGGACGGGATACTCGTCAAGCATAAGCCGATCGCGTCGCGCATCCGTCACCTGATCGACGCCCTGCAACCTCAGGGTATCGTACGCCGGCGTGGCTACGAGGAAGGTGAAGAACTCGACCTGAATGCCGCGGTACGCGCCATGGTCGACATCCGTCGCGGTATCATGCCCGATCCACGGATCAACATCCGCATCACCCGGCATGTCCGTGACCTGTCTATTGTGTTGTTACTGGATTTATCGGAATCAACCAACGAGAAAGTGGGCGCTCTGCAGGAAGGCGAGATCGGGTACGAAGATCAGCCCAGCATTCTCGACCTGACCCGGGAATCCGCCGGACTGCTCTCCTGGGCAATCGATGCCATTGGCGACAACTTCGCGGTACACGGTTTCGCCTCCGACGGTCGTCATGATGTACAGTATTTCCGCTTCAAGGATTTCGATCAGCACTATGACGATGAGGCCAAGGCCCGTCTCGCCGGCATGAAAGGAGGGCTCTCCACCCGCATGGGTGCCGCGTTACGTCATGCCGGCTGGCACCTGACCCAGCAGAACGCGCAGAAGCGTCTGGTGTTGCTGGTCACCGATGGCGAACCGGCCGATATCGATGAACGGGATCCCCAGTACCTGCGCCACGACACCAAGAAAGCGGTGGAAGACCTTGCCATGCAGGGTGTTTATACCTACTGCCTGACCCTGGACCCGGAGGCCGACCGTTATGTGGCGAGGATCTTCGGTGAAAACAACTACTCCATCGTGGATCATGTGGAGCGTCTTCCCGAACGGCTGCCGAACGTATTCGCAGCGATCACGGGGTGAGGGACTTATCTAAGGAAATTGAACCGCACCCGGAGTCATCCTGGTTATCCTTGAAAGCAACCAACGGATAGATCAAGCCCCACTCATGCACCCCATGACATCACCGTAGTTCTTTGCCAGACAGCGATACACTTCGAGGTCTTTTCCCTTACTCGACATGCACTTTTCATCCGTAAGCATGGTTTCGATCATACTAATGGAACTCTAGAACGGCTCAGGATGAAAGCCAAATCACGTTGCTTCGATCCTCATCCCCTGCAGGAAAGAAAGTTTCGATTGCTTGTGGCGCGCCAATCCCAAAGCCCTGAGCATAATCAATACCGATCTGAGACAGAATCTCCAGCACCTCATTGCTTTCGACAAACTCCGCAATAGTGGGCAGGTGCATGGTATCGGCCACCGTTTTGATCGCCTCAACCATGCCTCGATCCATCGGATTGCTCTGTATGTCCTTGATGAACATTCCGTCGATCTTGAGATAGTCGATGGGTAGATTCTTCAGATATCCAAACGATGAGAGACCTGAACCAAAATCGTCCAGAGCAAAGCGGCAACCGATCTCCCGCAATTCACGCATCATCCGCAATGCACTGGAGAGGTTCTGAATCGCCGCCGTCTCGGTGATTTCGAACACCAGTTTTTCCGGGTTGATTCTGTACTGTGAGAAGAGATCCTTCAGGTGTCGGGAAATATTTTTCTGATTTAAGGTGGCGCCAGAAAGATTGAGAAAACAATTCGGATAACTGTCCTTGTGTCCCGATAGCAGCCACATCACTTTTTCCACCACCCACAGATCAACCCGATTTATCAGATCATAACGTTCTGCTGCCGGCAGAAAGGCCCCTGGGGGTATCAGGTCACCTTCCGGAGACAACATCCG
>JARRNW010000208.1:0-6432 GCA_037384565.1 Candidatus Thiodiazotropha sp. | reverse complement strand
AATCATACCGGCGCTCACAAGGTGAACAATACCGTGGGGCAGGCCTTGCTGGCTCGTCACATGGGCAAGACCCGGATCATCGCGGAGACCGGTGCGGGTCAGCACGGGGTCGCCACGGCCACGGTAGCCGCCCGTCTGGGGCTGGAGTGTGTGGTCTACATGGGCTCGGTGGACATGGCCCGTCAGGAGGCGAATGTCTATCGCATGCGTCTGCTGGGGGCGGAGGTCCGTGCAGTGGAGTCCGGTTCCAAGACCCTCAAGGATGCGCTCAACGAGGCCATGCGCGACTGGGTTACCCATGTGGACGACACCTTCTATATTATTGGTACCGTAGCAGGGCCACATCCCTATCCGGCTATGGTCAGGGACTTTCAGGCTGTGATCGGTCGAGAAGCCCGGACCCAGATGCTCGAGCAGGCCGGTCGTCAACCGGATGCCCTGGTAGCCTGTGTGGGTGGTGGTTCAAATGCAATCGGATTGTTCTATCCCTATCTGGATGATCGCGATGTGGCCATCTATGGTGTCGAGGCGGCGGGCGACGGCCTGGAGACCGGGCATCATGCGGCGCCCCTGTGCGCCGGGCGTCCCGGTGTTTTGCACGGCAACCGCACCTACCTGATGGAAGATCCGGACGGACAGATCATCGAAACCCATTCGATATCCGCAGGCCTGGATTACCCGGGTGTGGGGCCCGAACATGCCTGGTTGAAAGACAGCGGACGGGCTCAGTACGTGGCGATCAACGATAAGGAGGCGTTGGCGGCATTTCATGCATTGACCCGCATTGAAGGCATTATTCCCGCACTGGAATCGAGCCATGCCCTGGCCTATGCGGCCAAGCTGGCGCCGACGATGAATAAAGATCAGATTATTCTGGTAAATCTCTCCGGTCGGGGCGACAAGGATATGCATACCGTGGCGGCACAAGAGGGTTTGAAACTATGAGTCTGCTTGCCCAGAGATTCGAAAAGCTCAAGCAGCAGGGCAAAACGGCCCTGATACCCTATATCACGGCGGGAGATCCGTTGCCGGAGATTACCGTTGAATTGATGCAGGACCTGGTATCCGCCGGAGCGGACGTGATCGAACTCGGGGTGCCGTTTTCCGATCCCATGGCCGATGGACCGGTGATTCAAAGGGCCAGCGAACGAGCGCTGGAATACCATGTCAGCCTCAGCGATGTACTGGAGATGGTGAAGCAGTTCCGTATCCACGATGGGGAGACCCCAGTGGTCCTGATGGGTTACCTGAATCCCATCGAGATCATGGGGTACGAGAATTTCGCCGAGCGGGCCGCGGATGCGGGTGTGGACGGGGTGCTGATCGTGGATGTGCCTCCGGAGGAGGGTGAGGCGTTGCAGGCGATACTGAAAGCCCGGGATCTCGATCAGATCTATCTGATTGCGCCTACCAGTACGGAGGAGCGGATACAACGGATCTGCGATCTGTCCGGTGGCTTCGTCTACTATGTTTCCATTAAGGGGGTAACCGGCGCCAGCCATCTTGACCTGTCGGATCTCGAAAGCCACCTTGAGCAGGTTCGCCGTCGTACAACCCTGCCGGTTGGCGTGGGGTTTGGTATCAAGGACGCCGCTACCGCGGCAGCGGTCGGGAAAATGGCCGATGCGGTGGTGGTTGGCAGTGCGCTGGTTTCTCGCGTCGAGGCGTTGGCAGATCAACCTGAAAAGATCGGGGCGTCACTCAGGGAGCTGCTGGTGTCCATGCGTCAGGCTCTGGATGCAGGGGGCTGAGATGACACTGAATTGCGCCGCGACCCGAGTCAGGTGTTTCGCGGGGATCGATCATCGATCTGAAGCAGGGCAAGGAAAGTTGGCCATGATTATCACAAAAGGTAGATGACAACGATGAGTTGGTTCGAGAAACTGATGCCCAGCCGCATCCGTACGGATGGTGGGCACAAGCGTGCAGTCCCTGAAGGTTTGTGGGCCAAATGCCCCGGCTGCAGCGCCATCCTCTACCGGGCGGAAATGGAAAGGAATCTGGATGTATGCCCGAAATGTAATTTTCACAATCGCATTAACGCCCGTCGCAGGATCGAGACGTTCCTCGATCCGGAACCCCAGGAGGAGATCGGGGCGAACCTGGAGTCCATGGATCCGTTGAAATTCAAGGACAGCAAGAAATACAGGGAACGTCTCACCCAGGCCCAGAAAAGTTCCGGGGAAAAGGACGCCCTGGTGGTGATGAGGGGCCAGCTTAAGGGGATGGACCTGGTAGTCGCCGCATTTGAGTTCGCTTTCATGGCGGGATCAATGGGATCCGTGGTGGGGGAGCGGTTCGTGCGTGCGGTGAACATGGCCCTAGAGCGACATACCCCACTGGTGTGTTTCTCCGCCAGCGGCGGCGCGCGTATGCAGGAATCCCTCTACTCCCTGATGCAGATGGCTAAGACCAGCGCAGCCCTGGAACGACTGCAGAAGCGTGGTCTGCCGTTTATCTCGGTGATGACCGATCCGACCATGGGCGGTGTCTCCGCAAGCCTGGCCATGCTCGGTGACATCAATGTGGCAGAGCCCAATGCGTTGATTGGATTCGCCGGTCCCCGGGTTATCGAACAAACCGTGCGGGAGAAATTGCCGGAAGGCTTCCAGCGCAGTGAATTTCTTCTCGAACATGGCGCGATCGATATGATCATCGACCGGCGTGACATGCGCGACCGGATTGCTGATCTGTTGAACATCCTGATCAACAATCCTAGAGCCTGAGACTTTAGTACTCTATCAACAAGCAATCGATGCGATTCGATAACCTGGATGAGTGGCTCGATTGGCAGTCGACCCTGCACCCGCAAGAGATCGAGCTCGGTCTGACACGGGTTTCACGGGTCTGGAAACGACTCCACCCTGACAGATTCCGCGGCGTGGTGATCAGCGTAGCGGGTACCAACGGCAAGGGTTCCTGTGTGGCGTTGCTCGAATCGATCTACCGTCAGGCGGGTTACCGTGTCGGTTGTTACACTTCACCTCATCTCATACGCTACAACGAACGCATCCGCCTGAACGGCGAATGTGCCTCCGATGGGGATCTTTGCCGGGTATTTGAGCGCATCGACCAGGCCCGTGTCGATATTCCCTTGACCTATTTCGAGTTCGGCACCCTGGCCGCGCTGCTGCTGTTTGCTGAAGCCGATCCGGATCTGATAATCCTTGAGGTCGGTTTGGGCGGACGCCTGGATGCGGTTAATATCGTGGATGCGGATCTGGCTCTGATCACCACGATCGATCTGGATCATTGCGACTGGCTGGGCCATGACCGACAACAGATCGGCCGTGAGAAGGCTGGTATCATGCGTTCTGGGCGTCCCGTCGTGTTGGGTGATCCAATGATGCCGGAATCGGTGCTTGCGCACGCCCGTTCGATCCGCGCCGAGGCGTATCTCGCCGGACGGGACTTTCAGGTAGAACAGGTATCCCAGGGTTGGGTCTGGTTTCATGGTCGAAGCCATGGGGTCCGGTTGCCGGATTCCAATCTCCAGGGACTGGGGCAGGGACTGAATGCCAGTGCCGTGGTGATGGCGACCCGATTACTGCAGACGCGTCTACCTTTGACCTGGGATCAGGTGTCCGATGGCCTGCGTAAGGTTACCCTAACCGGTCGTTTGCAGTGGATTCCGGGTACCCCCAGCCTACTGCTCGATGTGGCGCACAATCCCCAGGCGGTAGAGTCACTTATCGGTTATCTCCAGCAACTCGACTGGGGCGGCCGGGTTTACGCCCTGGTGGGGTTACTCAAGGACAAGGAGGCTCGTCGCATACTTACCCGGGTAGCGCCTGAGGTGGATGATTGGTTGCTGGTGGATCTGGAGGGAACACGGGGCAGGGACGCGGGACAGTTGGCCCAGTTGCTGCTCGATATCGGTGTGGATGGCAGTATCTCCTGTCATCGCAACGTGGCCGATGCGCTCCAGTGCGTGCGTCGAACTGCCGCTGCGGAAGATCTGATTGTGATTTTCGGATCCTTCCTGGTAGTGGGTGCGGCCCTCGAGCATCTGGTGTAGTGTCCTATACTCGCCCGGGAGGTCTCCTGAAGTTCCTGGACCACCTCCTGGCGTCCGGTTTGCTCGTGATCACACTTGAGCATGCCATGATATGCCTGCCAGAGTGGCGAATGCTGGTATACTGACCCTAATGCCACATGCGTGGTCATTCAAAATTAAATAGCGGGATAACAAAGTAGGATGAGTTTGGATGAGCGACTGAAACAGAGGCTCCTGGGTGGTGCAGTGCTGGTGGCACTGATGGTGATTTTTGTGCCCATGCTGATCGAAGAGCCAGTCGACCAGCAGATCGTATCCGACCATACCCTTCCAGTGAAACCTCAACCCTTCCAGGTCGAACCAAGCCGCCCAGAACCAAGGTTGGAAAACCCGCGTCCAGAGGAATCTCCGATAATAGCTCCTCCTGCCCAGGAACCAAGCGCTTCCTTGCCGGTAACCCAGGCCGCTCCCCCGGTTGCGACGCAACCCGCGGAGCCGCAAGCGCCAGACACAACGCCACCGGCTGATACCCCGGAGCGGCCCTCTCCCAGTGCCTGGATGATTCAGGTGGCCAGCCTGACCCGGGAAGACAATGCCCGGAAACTGGTCAAAGATCTGCGTAAGGCCGACCTGCCAGCGCAGATGGAAACGGCCCGTATTGACGGTAAAACCCACTATCGAGTGAGGGTAGGACCGGAGGTCGATCACAGATTGGCGGAACAGATGGTTGAAAAAATCAACAAACAGTTCAAGCTCAAACCGAAACTAATGCGCTATCCGTAGCAGTAGACGAAGGAATATCCCGCGGGTGGAACGACCGAAATGAACATTACGACACAAGCTCAATCCTATCTCAATGGCTGGCTGGCCGGAAAGTCGACTCCAAAATGGCTGGAGGGATTTGTTTCAGATCAGCTTCCGCAAATCATGATGACCCTGTTCGTGTTGCTGATCAGTTGGCAGGCATCGCAACTCACCTGGGGGCTGATCCCGGCACCCGAAAGTCCCTACGAGGTCATGCCGTCCCGTCAGGCATCCCCGGCCGTTTCCCAATCAGACGCAACGAATCGCCAGCAACTGTCCAAACTGGCGAACTTGCACCTGTTCGGGGACGCCGCCAGTAAACCGGTCACCAAGAAAGTTGACGCCAAGGCGCCGGAGACACGTCTCAATCTGACGCTGCACGGCGTTTTCGTGGCCGACAAACCGGAAGATGGCGCCGCGATCATCGGCACCTCCGGCTCGGTGCAGAAGTATTACAAGGTGGGGGGCGGGATCATGTCAGGGGTAACCCTGCAAGCTGTGTTCAACGACCGGGTCGTGTTGCTGCGCAATGGGAAGTCGGAAGTGCTGAGGTTCCCGAAGGTGAACGATAGCCGGGACATCGCAACCGTACATACACCAACCGCCCGGGCGGCGCGTTCGCGACAGGTTGGTTTTGGGCCGGTTAGTCGATCTCAATCCAAGCCGAGTGCCAGCCTGAGCGAGTACCGGGACATGATCCGTGAGGAACCCCTCAAGATCTTCGAACACGTGCGTTTTGTCCCGGTTAAATCCCGGGATGGTATGAAGGGTTACCGGATTCTGCCGCAGAAAAACCGGGCCCTCTACAACCAGCTGGGAGTTCGGCCATCGGATCTGGTCACTTCGGTCAATGGTATCCCGCTGACCAACGACCGGGAGGCTTTGCAACTGGTGGACAAGCTAAAAGACGCCCAGAGTCTGCAGGTGGAGATCATTCGCAACGGTCAACCGCAAACGCTCACCTTCAATCTTTACTGATCAGAATTCGGTTGCTGGAGGGGTTGGCCGATTAGGTACCAGGGCAATCTCGTCACCGTCTTCCAGGACGGTGAACATCTCCGCGAACTGTTTGTTGATCGTCGGACGCAACAATGATTCGTCGAAAACCGACGCGATACCCGGACGGCGCATGGCCAGCAGTTTCAGCAATTCCGCGATGGATTTCACCGAGGGCGGAAGATCCAGTTCCTCGGACTCCTTGCCGGTCTTGTTGGCCAGCCAGGAGAAATAGTACAGTTTGACCCGACGTTGCTGCTGCGCATCCTCGTGGCGGTCGTAGCCTATCGTTCTCAGCTTTTCGAGGTATCGGTTCCAGTTTTCCTCCTGGTTCTGGCCCATTTGGTAGAGGGTTTCCCAAGAAAAGATACCGGTGTCATGCCCATCATCGAACACCAGGCGGATGGCATACTGCCCCTGGGGTTCGATACGCTCGATATTGACGCCTTCCTTCCCGGTCACCGGTGTGTTGCTCGCCTTGACCTCCGCCGCCGTGGAAAATACCCGGAGATACTCGCAAGGCAGTTCGAAGCTGGCGCCGTCAGAAAACCGCAGTGCCAGAATGCGGGATTTCTGATGCAGATTGATTTCGGTCGGGATGGGTATCTCTTTGCTCATGGTAGGGGTCAGCGGTG
>JARRNW010000207.1:0-6450 GCA_037384565.1 Candidatus Thiodiazotropha sp. | reverse complement strand
GTGCGGGTACCAAAGGTCTCCTGACCCAGGGGGCGCATGGAGATGTTCGCGTCGATACGGAAAGAGCCCTCCTGCATGTTGCCGTCACAGATCCCCAGATAGACCACCAGCTGATGGATCTTGCGGGCATAGGCCACCGCCTCCTTGATCGAGCGCATGTCCGGCTCCGAGACGATCTCCAGCAGCGGGGTACCGGCCCGGTTGAGGTCGATACCGCTCATACCGTGAAAATCCTCGTGCAGGGACTTGCCCGCATCCTCTTCCAGGTGGGCCCGGGTGATGCCGATCACCTTCTGGGTCCCGTCATCCAGATCGATGGTCAGGGAGCCCTTGCCGACGATGGGCAGTTCGTACTGACTGATCTGGTAACCCTTGGGCAGGTCGGGATAGAAGTAGTTTTTACGCGCGAACACCGAGCGTTCTCCGATCTCGGCGTTCACCGCCAGACCGAACATCAGGGCCATGTCCACCGCGGCCTCGTTGAGCACCGGCAGGACCCCGGGGAATCCCAGATCGACGATGCAGGCCTGGGTATTGGGCTGCGCGCCGTAGGCGATGGAGGCACCGGAGAAGATCTTCGATTTAGTGGCCAGCTGGGTATGGATTTCCAGCCCGATGACGGTTTCCCACTGCATAACATTACTCGTAATAATTTTGAATTCTTAATTTTGAATTTTGAATTGATGTGTGCGCTTTGCGCACGGTTTTTGAATTTATGAAAAAGGCAAGCGAAGCGAGTACCTCAATTCATAATTCAAAATTTAAAATTCAAAATTCACAAAACGTATTCTTTGGGCAGCTGCCTGTGCCACTGGGTCTCCAACTGATAACGGTGCGCTACATTCAGGAGCTTCCCTTCCGCGAAATAGTTGCCGACGATCTGCAGCCCCACCGGCAAGCCGTTGACCGGTTCCACCGGCAGTGACAGAGCCGGCAGGCCGGCCAGGTTGGCGGCGATGGTATAGATGTCGTTGAGGTACATGGTGACCGGGTCGTCGGTCTTCTCACCCAGACCGAAGGCGGTGGCCGGTGAGGTGGGCCCCATGATCACATCAACCTGCTCGAAGGCCTTGCTGAAATCGTCGGAGATCAGGTGACGGGTCTGTTGCGCCTTTAGATAGTAAGCGTCGTAGTAACCTGCCGAGAGGGCATAGGTTCCAATCATGATACGGCGCTTGACCTCCGCACCAAAGCCCTCGCCCCGGGAGCGTTTGTAGAGATCCTCGAGATCCTTCGGGTCCTCGCAGCGATAGCCGAAGCGCACCCCGTCGAAACGGGACAGGTTGGAGGAGCACTCCGCCGGGGCCACCACGTAATAGGTGGGCACCGCCAGGGCGGAATTGGGCAGGCTGATCTCCACCACTTCGGCGCCCATACCCTTATAGACGTCGATCGCCGCTTCGATGGCTGCGGCAATGGCCGGATCCAGTCCTTCACCGAAATATTCCTTGGGCAGCCCGATGCGCAGTCCCTCCAGGGAGTCGTTCAGAGTCGCGGAGTAGTCCGGCACCGGCTGGTTGGCGCAGGTGGAATCCTTGGGATCGAACCCCGCCATGGCCTGCAGCAACAGGGCGGCGTCCTCCGCGCTCTGGGCCATGGGCCCGGCCTGATCCAGGCTGGAGGCGAAGGCAATCATACCAAACCGGGAGATCCGGCCGTAGGTTGGTTTGAGACCGGTCAGGCCGCACAGGGCCGCGGGCTGACGGATCGAACCGCCGGTATCCGTACCGGTGGCGGCCGTTGCGATACGCGCCGCCACCGCAGCCGCGGAGCCGCCGGACGAACCGCCGGGCACCCGGTCGTGGTCCCAGGGATTGCGCACCGGACCATAAAAACTGGTTTCATTGGAGGAGCCCATGGCGAATTCGTCCATGTTGGCCTTGCCCAGGGAGACGATGCCGGCCTGTTTGAGCCTTTCCACCACGGTGGCGTCGTAAGGTGAAATGAAATTATCCAGCATGCGTGAGCCACAGCTGGTCTTTACCCCCTGGGTACAGAAGATGTCCTTCTGGGCAATCGGAATCCCGGTCAGCGGACCGGCCTGACCGGCTTGCAGCCGATCGTCCGCGGCCTGGGCCTCCTGCAGGGCGGTTTCCGGTGTGACGGTCACATAGGCGTTGAGTTCGCCATTGTGGCGCTCGATCCGTTCGAGGAAATGCCGGGTCAATTCAACACTGGTAAAGTCACCGGCTTTGAGTCCGGCTCCCAGCTCGATAATGGTCTTCGTATGCATGGTCAGGGTTACTGCCTGTTAGATGTAGGCTGACGGGAACAATCTGTGGCGGATACCGGAAGCGTCCAAGCTCCGCGACATGGGGCTCACGTGCGGGCTATTCGATCACTTTCGGCACCAGGTAGAGCCCGTCCTCCACCTGGGGTGCAATCCCCTGATTGGCCTCCCGACGATCGGTTTCGGTTACCGTGTCGCTACGCAGCCGTTGGGCCATGTGCAGCGGATGGGACATGGGCTCGATATCGGAGGTATCCGCCTGCTCCAGCTGCTCGACCAATGCGAGAATATTGCTCAACTCCGTAGCGTAACTATCGATCTGCGACTCATCCAGCGCCATTCGCGCGAGACGGGCGATCTTCTCAACGTCGGAACGATCAAGTGACATCCGCCTGATTCCTGGTTCGAAAAAGAGGGAAATCTAACACACAATCATCCCGGGTTACATGCCGAAAACCCCAAATCGCTACATTACGAACCTGGCAACCCAAATAGGTCAGGTTAATAAAAAAACAGCCCAGAATATGACCGGCATCATACTGATGCAGGAAAAAAACGCTTCAATCGATTGTAGCGGCCGATAACAGGCACTATAATCCGATCGAATGCAGTATTGGGAGAATATTCCCATGAACAGTGTGAATAGGCCACGACCGGGGTCGGCGGCATGCACTCCCTGATTGGGAGCCTGGTGCCAGACTTTGACGACTGAATCGATAAATATCAAGGACATTCGTTTCGATTCAGCCGTACAGTCAGGATACGTGACACCATCAGGCAAATTAAGACAGACGTTATGGATGAGATCCGCAAAGTACTCACATCCTCCATTCTGAAACTGCTCAGACCCCTGGTCAGACTCATGCTGCGTAACGGTTTCACCTACGGAGACTTCGCCGACTTGAGCAAATGGACCTTCATGGATGTCGCCTCACAGGAGTTCGGCATACCCGGGCGCAAGCAGACCGTATCCCGGGTCTCGGTCATCACCGGACTCACCCGCAAGGAAGTGAGCCGCCTGCAGAAGATCGAGACTCCGGATGACAGCGCCATCTCCCACCAGTACAACCGGGCCGCGCGGGTCATCTCCGGCTGGCTCAGGGACGCCCGTTTCCAGACCCGAAAAGGCACCCCCGCCCCCCTGCATTTCGACAAGGGAGCAAACAATTTCAGTGATCTGGTCCGGGAACACAGCGGCGACGTGCCCCCACGGGCGATCTACGACGAACTGCTCAACGTGGGCACCATCGCCAAGGACGAAAACGGTAAGATCACCCTGCTCAGCGACGGTTACGTACCCCGTACCGACGAGGCCGGCAAGCTGCATATCCTGGGCACCGATGTGGAACTCCTGATCGCCACCATCGATCACAATCTGCAGGGAAAAACACAAACCCCCTTCTTCCAGCGCAAGGTGTCATACAATAACCTGCCTATGGAAGCATTACCCGAATTTCGCAATTTGAGCGCAGAGCGGGCACAAGCCCTGCTGGTGGCCTGCGACAAGCACCTCTCTCAGTACGACAGAGATCTGGTCCCTGACATCGAAGGCACCGGACGAAAACAGGCGGGTATCGGCATCTATTATTTTGAACGGGACGCCTGATTTCATGGAAAACGGAATTCGCACTTATTACCTGTATCTGATCACCGCGCTCATGCTGCTCCTCAGCAGCTGCGGGGGCGGCGGTGACAGCCAGGTGGCCGAGGGAGGCATCGGCGGCACCGGCGTAACTCAGGGCCGGGTGACCGGCTACGGCTCCCTGTTTGTCAACGGTATCGAATACTTCACGGACCAGGCCGAATTCCAGGTCGACGATCAATCCGCAACGGAACAGGACATCAACATCGGCATGGTGGTGCGGATCACCGGCTCCACGGACGCCGGAGGCGTCACGGGCGAAGCCTATCAGGTCGCCTATTCCAGCCAGGTGATCGGGGTGATCGAAAACAATCGTTACACCACGGACGGCACACTGGATGTAATGGGGCAGACTGTCACCGTGGACCCGGATACGGTGTACGACAACCCGGTCGATGCCACAACCCTGGACGCCTTGCCGGTGAATGCCGTGGTTGAAATCAGCGGTTTCACCGACGGAGGTGGCGAGATTCTGGCCACCCGAGTGGCGGTACGCGCACTCGCCTGGGGTGGCGAAACCCTGCGAGTCTCCGGCTTGGTGCGCGCCCCTTCAGGCACCACATTCAGCCTTGACCAACTGCTTGTCACCCTGGGTGGGTCGATGACACTCCCCGCTGAAGGCGAATGGGTAACCGTCACCGGCAGCCGATTCTCCGGTTCCGCCTTCGAGGCTGAAACCCTTGAAATCCTGGGTCAGGGGGCCCCTCCCCTGGCGGTTGACGGGGAAACGGCGGCGACCGAAGGCCGCATCACGACCGCCCTGAACAGTGAGGATCAGTTCGCCGTTGATGGTCAATGGGTCGACGCCTCGGCTACCGCCTATAGCGGAGCCACCCATCAGCTCATCGAAGGACGCGTCGTTAAGGTTAGCGGCGTCATGCAGGATACTGTTCTGTTCGCCGACCGGATCGATCTGCGATACGACGACGATTCGGAGCAAGGCGAGATCGGAGGTATGGTCGACACTCGCCTGATCGACCTGCAGGCGAACACCCTGGTACTCCTGGGACAGACCGTCCAGGTAACCAGCAGCACCATCCTGGATAGCGACCTGGAGGACGAATCAAGCTTCACCCTGGCGCAACTCAATGATACGGATTACATCGAGGCCCGGATCTTTACCCGCGACGGAGCGCTGATCGCCAGCAAACTGGAACGCGACCATGCACCTTGGTCCTACGATTCCGAAATCGAGGGCCCGGCCGAATTCGTCGACACGAACACGATTCGAGTGTTTGGGGTACTGGTCGACGTGTCAGGAATCAGTTACACCTACAGCCCGAGCAAGGTCGATGTCCGGGGAAACTACGCTGACGGTGTACTGGTTGCCACCCGCATCGAGCTGGATGAGGATGATACGGACAGTGATGACTCGGATCACAGCGATGACTCGGATCACCGGGATGGGGAACACTGAACACCATTACCCAAGGCCCAGTTCCTCACACTGTTTCCGACGCCCCGAGTTCTTGTGTCCGACACGAACCCGGCAATAGAGTGCCTCTCATCACAGACTCTTCTCAAACCCGAGGAGAGGTGACTGGCAGGTTCACCCTCAACCTGTATCATGATGCCATGATCCGACCCAGTTGACCGCAACACACCAGACTGCTGGTCTAAACCGCATTGAATGCCATGGATTTCCCGCTTGACGAGGCCCTCGCACAATGTCATGGATAGATCGTGAAACAGTTTTTTAGAAAGACCTATTCGTCCCAGGCGATCAGTCACCAGTTGATACGTTACCTGATCGTGGGCGGCGTTGCCTGGCTGGTCGACTTCACTTTGTTTGCCCTGACCTATGCAACCCTTGGGATCTTCAGCGCCCAGACCCTGGCGCGTATCGCTGGAGCGCTGGTGGGGTTTGCCGGGCATAAGCGGGTCGTATTCCAAAATCGATCGACCCTCACTAAATCCACACGCAATCAGGCCATTCAGTATGCCCTGCTCTGGCTGTTCTCCTATCTCGCGAGCCTGACACTCTTGTACCTTCTTGTGCACCCAGCCGGCCAGCACCCGGTGATCGCCAAGCTGATCACCGAAACCCTCATTCTCGGCTTCAATTTTACCGCAATGAGACGCTACATCTTCGCCGATCGATCGAATGCGTGATTGCAGTCCCACCGGGTTATTAACCTGATTTTAATTTCCGGTACAGCGTTTGTCTGCTGATACCCAGTATGCGTGCCGTCCTGGATACATTGCCACCGCACTCTTTCAGAGTGTTTCGAATCGTCGTCAGGGATAGTTCCTTGAGATTTCTCGGCAGACCCTTGCTGTCCTCGGGAATCCTCGGTATTTCCGTGAGTTCCTCGATCAGATCATCCGCCAGATGCTGGCGATCGATGCAGTTTTCATATTCATCGAGCATGGCACTGGCGGTACGCAACGCATTGGCATACTGACGCAGGTTGCCCGGCCAGGAGTACCGTCCAAACAGGGATAGCAGACTGGGTGACAGGAAGACACTGCGCCCCGGGTTGATCTCCTGCAGGATACGCTCGGTCAGCACCGGCAGGTCGCTACGCTCACGCAGGGCGGGCAGACTCAGGGTCAGGCCGTTGATACGGTAGTACAG
>JARRNW010000206.1:0-6467 GCA_037384565.1 Candidatus Thiodiazotropha sp. | reverse complement strand
GTTTTCTAAGGCCTTCATCCTCTGACTCCCTAAGCTTTCGCTCTCTTAAATCACTTAAGGTGTTTTGATCAAGATAAATGTACGAATCCATATTCTTTACTTATAACGCCTTACACACCGGTTTGGTGAAGTTGGCGGCTTTTTTGCGCAAGCGAAAAAGGTGACGACTTTACCAAATCCGCGTGCTGTAACTTGTTAAGCATTGCTTGATGCATACTTTCTAAAAGCCCTTGTGTTTCTCACCATGGTTACAACCCTCTTTCTTTGAGCTCTATACTCAGACTGCTTTTCTTCTGAGTCAGGAACCCCTGGGCCAACAACTACCGATTTCTCCCAAGCGACCTCCGTAACTGGAGCGCCGTTGATTGATTCAACAAATGTTTCCAGGGCACTACCGCCTATATGAATGAGATACTGAACCAAATCTTCAGCATTATTTTCATTTATAAATGATACCGCCCACTCACCTACAAACGCTGGGATTTCTCCTTTTTTGTTTGTTTGTGATTCTACAAACTTTTTAAATATTTCTAATTCGATTTCCATGTTTCTTGTATGCTTAACAGTTATATTAACGAGACCCCTTGTCTCGTTATACATTTTTAAGTGCATTTGCTTTGTGCATGTGCATATTTTTCAGTGAACACGCCAACCACAAAAAATACTGGGATAACTACTATATATTGAGCATAACCTATTAACCATGAATTAATTTTACTTAGAACATCAATGCTTGGATCAATCCATCCTTGAGAGGACAGAATTAACACTGTCGCCACAAGAACACCAATTATTAACAATCTAAATTTACTTGGCTTAGGATGAGCAATGGAAATAAGTAAACCCACTACTGTATACCAAGCACAGAAGACCATTAAATCTAAATAAACCATTTGATACCCTTCATAGGTACGCCCCCCAGCTATATTGATAATAACTGTGTTCATAAAGAACGATCCAAAGACCGTAGCAAGCACCCCAAGCAGCTCTATAGAATATTGTTTAATGCTCATCGTTGATTGTGACACTTAACGCCTAGCTCATCGGAAAACCGGGAGCGTAGCGACTGGTTTTTCCGATGCGGCTACTTGTTAAGCTGATTTTCTGTATCGGCTTAGACAATACTAGAACTCGACTCTTCCTTTTAACTCGTTGTATGGAACCATTATGCATTTTTGAAATGCCTCCCTTTCAGATAACCGGTTATACCATGACCAAACATGTTTTGGCCGTTGAACTTTTAGGCCCATAGTGAAATAGCGATACAAGCCTGTAGCACAGGGAATATCTCCCATGGAGAAGTTTTTACCTGCAACATACTGGTTCGATTTTAAATGCTCACTTAGTTTTTGAAAATGTACCTCACAACGTGATTTTAAAGTTGAAATTTTAGAATCATCTCGTTCTTTCTCTGGAGTTCGGTAGTAACTCCAAAATAGTTCTATATAGTCAGGCTGCAAAGTTGCTAATTCCCAGTCCATCCATCTTTCGGCGTGTGTTCTAGATATTGGTTCTTCACTCCAGAGAGTACTCTTACCGTATGAGGCTGCCAGATATCTTATGATTGTATTTGATTCCCATATGTATTCATTTTTATCGAGTACGACAGGAATTCGTGCATGTAGGTTTTTTAACAAGAACTGATCGGTTTCCAAGTCACCGGGAGTACTACCAATGTCATGATGTATGTATTCAAGGTGTAGCTCATGTAACGTCCAAATCACTTTCTGGACGTTGTATGCATTTTTCCTTCCCCAGATTTCGATCATGGCTTATTCGAGCCTAACAGCTTAATTAACGAGACCCCGCGTCTCGTTATACATTGTTAAGCACTATATATACTCTCTAAGTTTTGTATCAGCCCCATACTTTTCAAGTAATTTAGCAAAGGGAGATACATTCCATGACACAGCATAGTCATAAGCTCGTTGATTGTTACACCAGACCCTATTCGGATTAGCCCCATGTTGTAAAAGCAACTCCACAATTGACAATATTAGCTCTCCCTTGGTTGTTTTCTCTACTTTGAATTCGTGTAATAAATACTGAATATGGCAATCTAGATCATCCTTTGGGTTTGGATTTGCACCCGCTTTCAATAGAGCTTCAATATACTCATAATCTTTTGAAGCAATTGCATTGGCTAAAAGAAAATGCAGTTCGCCTTTTAACTCTTCCCATAATTCAATTTCCTTTAGTCTTTCAATAATTGTTTCTCTATCAAGGACCACGTTTCTTCCTTGTGTGCTTAACAGTTATATTAACGAGACCCCTTGTCTCGTTATACATTTATAGCAAGACCTCTATATAACACCTTAACTGGCATAATTTCAATGACTTAGGATCCTGCTGTCTCGTTATACATTCCCAGTAAGTCGCGACAATGGCAAACTGGGGATTTTGGAGGAAAATCATGGGGTCAGCCCACTGAATCGCGCAAACCACGTCTTCTCGATCAGGTGCGAATCGCCTGTCGGCAGAAACACTTCAGCCATAGAACTGAAAAGTCCTATGACTACTGGAATTGTTTTCCTTTATCGTACTGTTTTACAAAAGGTAATACCTGATCAATAAATACGTCGTGCCGACGTCATCACCCATGGTAGGTCCTCACAACGCTGACTAACACCCCCTGAATCTGCACTCTGTCCGCATCGTAACTCTGCGCTTTCATCGCATCATTGTGCGGAATGAGCTTGATGCTTTTGCCGCCCTCTATTTTTTGGAATTCCTTCAAGGACGCATTTTCGTTATCGACCAGGGCTACAACGATCTGCCCATTGCTTGCGGTATTCGCTGGCTTTATTACAACCAAATCGCCATCCAGAATGCCGCTGTTGATCATTGAGTCCCCTTTTATCTTGAGCAAAAAACAGTCCGGCTGTATCAATAACGAAGTAAGATCGATCGTTTCATCCTGCTCCACGGCCTCGATCGGCACGCCGGCCGCAATCACGCCTCTGAACGGCAGTTCGTTGGGCGAACGTAGCGTGCGCCAGCCTGAACGGGCTTTTTCCAGAAAGCCCTTTTCCTCGATGGAAGCGACGTAACGATGGATCGTGCCCACCGACTTGATACCGCAGCCGGCACCGATTTCCGTCAGCTTGGGTGACCGGCCTTCGTGTTTCCTGAGGTATTCCCCGATGAAAAGCAGGATCTTTTTTTCCAGTTCCGTCAACACTTGACTTTCTCCTTATTTTCTCTAGCCTAAAAATAGAGAAAATTTAGAGAAATATCAAGTCATGTTCAGGATCGTTGGGTGAAAGCGGCCTTAAAAAATCTATTGGATAACAGTCGGTTGATATGGCGTGGCGAGAGGCACGCCCCTACCGGCGGAGGCATGCCGACAGGCCATGCCGCCTTGGATGCGATTCTTCCTGACGTCGGGTGGCTGCCGGGTTCGGTGGTCGAGGTTATCGCGCCCCGATGGGGGATCGGCGAATTACGGCTCTTTCTTCCGGCAATGGCCGCCGCCACCCAGGCGAACAGGCAGTTGGTGTGGATCGCACCACCCTATGTCCCCTACCCCCCCGCGCTGGTCAGTGGCGGTGTTTCCTTGCGCCATCTGCTGGTGCTGCGTCCGCCACGGCAGCAGGATATCCCCTGGGCGATGGAGGTGGTGCTGCGTCAGCGCCACTGTGCCATGGTGCTGGCATGGCCTGGCCGGCTGGTGTCGAAAACGGTGCGGCGCCTGCAGTTGGCCGCCGAGGCGGGAGGGAGCCTCGGCGTGCTGTTTCAGCCGGAACAGCGCGATAACGCTTTTGCGGCAACACGTCTGTTGCTCACACCCGGCACGACCGAGTTACAGGTCACCCTGCTGAAAAGCCGTACGACCCGCGGCCTACAGACGGTCGCTATTGCACTCGACTGATGCCCTATTGCCATGTCCGAAAGCGCCGCTACCGCTCCCCTTCAGCACGCCCTGCCGCTGTCCCAATCAGCGGGGGTTTCCGCCCCGCCTGTGGGCGAGCGTTCAGCGCTGTGGATGGGGCTCTTTTTCCCTCGTTTACCTCTGGAGGCACTGGACGCCGATGTGGACACCAAGCCCTGGGCGGTTATCGAGGAAGTGCGTGGGAAACCGATTATCCGCGCTGCTTCACTGCCGGCCCGGGAAATGGGGGTGGAATCCGGCTTGGCGCTTACGGCGGCTTATGCCCTGTGTCCCGAGCTGAAGACGGAGCGGCGCGATCTTTCGGCGGAACAGGCCTGTTTGACCGATCTGGCCGACGGGGCCGTGCAATACAGCTCTATGGTCAGCCTGGAACCGCAGGCGTTGCTGTTGGAGATCGGCGCCAGCCTGAAGCTGTTTGGCGGCTTGCAGGCACTAAGGACACGTGTGGAAGACGATCTGCGACAGCAACCCTATCGCGTGGACATCGCCGTCGCACCCACCCCACAGGCGGCGTTGTTGCTGGCGCGTTGCGGTATAAAGGACGGCATCACTGAGCGCTCCGCTTTGCGCGCTGTACTGGGCAAACTGCCGCTCGCGGTTTTGCCCATAACGGACAAACAGGCAACCCTGCTTGGCAAAATGGGTTTGCGTAAGCTTCATGACCTTTGGCGCCTTCCCAGCGAGGGATTGATAAAACGCTTGGGGCTGGGGTTTATCGACTATCTCGATCGGTTGCTGGGCACTAAGCCCGAGATCCGCCTAACCCATAAGGCTGCACCGAACTTCTCCGCCTCCTGGTTCTTTCCCCAGGAAACCGAGAACATGACCTTCATTCTCTACGGCATTGATCAGCTTTTACCGCGTTTGGTGAACTTCATGCGCTTGCGGGAGTTGGCGCTGAACCGCCTGCAGCTGATCTTTTATCATCAGGACAAAGAAACCTCGCGACTGGAACTGGGCACACGGCAGCTATGCCGTGATGAGGCGCACTTGTCGACGCTGATACGCGAACGACTCAACCAGGAAAAACTTTCGGCGCCGGTACTGGAATTGGCACTGGATGCATCGGAGTTTTACCCCGCTGTTATCAGCAATCAATCGCTGTTTGCGCCGGGTGCTGAAGAGGACACCGCCTGGCAAGAGGTACTGGATCAGTTGCAGACTCGATTGGGAGAAGAGGCGGTATGCTATCTGCAACTGCCGGATGAATACCGGCCTGAATACGCTTGGGCCTATGGGCCGACGCCGTATGCAGGAGCAAAAACCGACGGGCTGCTGAAGAGACGCCCGCTCTGGTTGTTGTCGCAACCCCAACGATTACGCAGTCCGTTGAGAGGCGTTACTTTGACATCCGAAAAGGAGCGCATAGAGGGCGGTTGGTGGGATGGTTTCGATATCCGGCGCGACTATTATCGGGCACGGGATCATAACGGTCGGCACCTGTGGTTGTTTCGCAATCTGCAGGATGGCGAGTGGTATTTGCAGGGTTTGTTCGGGTGAGGCGCTCGGTCATGCCCTATGCCGAACTCCACTGCATCAGCAACTTCACCTTTTTACAGGGAGCCTCCCATCCGGAGGAACTCGTCGCACGAGCGGCTGCGCTTAACTACCGTGCCCTGGCCATCACCGATGAATGCTCACTGGCCGGTGTGGTACGCGCCCATGTCGAGGCCAAGCGTCACCAACTCCAGCTCATCATCGGTAGTCGGTTTACATTGGACGACGGTCTGTCGTTGGTGCTGCTGGCGACAAACCGCAAGGGATACGGTCAACTATCCTCCCTGATCTCCCTGGCGCGCCGCAATGCGAACAAAGGCGATTACTACCTGACCCGGCTCGATTTGACCCGGCACGACCTGAACGACTGCCTTGCCCTATGGCTGCCTGGGGAAGCGCAGGAGCTCGTCTTTCTCAATGAGATATTCCCCAGGCGGCTGTGGATTGCGGCAGCGCTGCTATTGAGCGGAAATGATCAGGCACACCTGGAACATCTGCGGCGCCTGTCGCAACGCCACGACATACCCCTGAGCGCCGCAGGCAATGTACAGATGCACCAACGCAGCCGGCGCATCCTGCACGACACCCTCACCGCGATTCGCCTGAAAACACCCCTGGCGCAACTTGGCAAACGGCTGGCGGCCAATGGAGAGGCGCACTTGCGCGCCTACCCGCGCCTGGTGGAAATCTATCCTGAGGCCCTGTTGCAGGAGACCGTACGCATTGCCGAACGCTGCACCTTCTCGCTGGATGAGTTGCGTTATGAATATCCCAGTGAGCTGGTACCCGAGGGTTACAACGCCACGGACTGGTTGCGCCTCCAGGTGGAAGCCGGCGCCAAGGAACGCTGGCCGCAAGGGGTGCCGGACAAAGTCCGAAAGTCGATCGAACATGAGCTGACATTGATCGCCGAGCTGAAATACGAGCCCTACTTCCTCACCATCCACGACATCGTCCGCTATGCGCGCAGCCAGGATATTCTTTGCCAGGGCCGTGGCTCGGCGGCCAATTCCACGGTTTGTTACTGCCTGGGCATTACCGCGGTCGACCCGGCCCGCATGGCGCTGTTGTTCGAAAG
>JARRNW010000205.1:0-6477 GCA_037384565.1 Candidatus Thiodiazotropha sp. | reverse complement strand
TATTGCCATTGCCACATAACCATCGATTGTATTTCAGATCCGGATTGCGCCAGTGCCATCACGAGTAAGCTTGGATCATTCTCACTCATCATTTTCCCGACATAATCCACACGGTTTACGATGTGTCACTCCGTGTACGCACCTACTTTAAGCAGTTTCTGCAAGGCCTCCACACCACTGTAGTCTGATGGTTTTGCCCAGCCAACGATTTTTGCACTCTTTGCCGCCGGGTCGTCCGACTTTAAAGCCAACAGTGCCTTTACGACCTTTTGCGCTGCCGCGTCATCGGTAGCAGCAACCTTGGCGAAGGGCCATTCCGGATAAAGCGCGGTACTGATGACGAATGGGAAGTTATCGTATTTCTTCTCGGATATGATCTTGAATTCGGACAGATCGACATCGCCCGCCGCGGCCAGGCGTTCCAGCGTATCGGTTCTCACCGTACCGGCATCCACGGTACCGTTCTGAACCGCAAACACCACATTGTCGTGTTTTCCACCAAAATCCAAGCTTGCGAAATCTGTCAGTGGATCAACACCCGAATCGAGAATTTCCTTATAAGCCATTTGCCAGCCACCAAAGGAGTTCTCCTTCACCGCCATGAACTTCTTACCCTTGATATCCGCGATCGAGTTGATATCGTCGCGATCGACATAGGTAAAAATCACCCCGCCGAAGGATTGCAGGGGTTTTCCCTGACGCGAGTTGATCATGGTAGCGATGGCTTCACAGCCATACTTGACCTTCGCCGTGACGAACATTGAGGAATTCACCAGAAAATAGTCGACCTTGCTCTCCTCGATGGCAGGCATCACTTCGGTGAAGTCGAGGGGCACTATGGTAAAACTGTCACCTGGTACATGTTCCGTCAGGTACTTACCCAGTCCGCCCCAGGTTGACATTGCCTTGGTTGCTCCGTTTTTTGCCAGAATGCCGATTTTGTAATCCCCGGCATTAGCACTTGCGGATAACATCAATGCAGAACACAGCAAAATCGAGAGAATTTTATTCATGTGTGACCTCTAAACCCTAATATGGTGGATATCGTTCAGATAACTGCCTCTATTATTATTGTAGTATCGCTGAAGGCCGAAGCGGGGTGGGAATGCGCCACGGGAAGGCTTTGTGTGAAGTAAATGATCACGGATCCAGGTTAAAGTAAACCCAGGCACACACCCCGATTACCCGAAGGTATCTATTTCATCGACGGGAATTTAATAATCTTTAAGATTTAAACAAGTTATTCCCACCTCAAGGACCCCGTCCTTACGCATGACCACCCAGCCTCACCGGCACACATCCGTGGATACCCACTATTGCCAACCCCTGGCAAATCCAATAGTGTGGCACCCATCTAAAGTAACCAGAAACCATGATCCAGCTGCAACACATCGCGTATCACTATCCGCACACACCACCCCTGTTTTCCGGACTGAACATAAGCGTGGCCTCGGGCAGCCTGTTCGGGCTGCTAGGACCCAACGGCGCGGGCAAGACCACCCTGATCTCATTGATGACCGGACAACGCACCCCCCACTCCGGCCAGGTGCGTATCGACGGATACAACTACGCGGAACATCGTTTCGATATCCTCAACCGACTGGCGCATATCCCCCAGGACTACGCCTTCTACCCCCAGCTGAGCGCGCTCGAGAACCTGCAGTTTTTCGCCGGCCTCTACCCGAAACTGAAACCCCAGCGCACCCAGCAGATCGCGCAAGCCCTGGAGATCACCGGTCTGACGGAACAGGCCAGGCGGCCGGCGAAGCACTTTTCCGGCGGCCTCAAGCGACGCCTCAACCTGGCCATTGGTCTGCTCAACCGCCCCAAGCTAATCTTTCTCGATGAACCCACGGTGGGCATCGATCCGCAGTCACGCCACTTCATCCTGGCCTCGATTCGCAAGCTCAATGAAGCCGGTTGCACCATTGTCTATACCAGTCACTACATGGAGGAGATCGAGCAGATCTGCGACCAGGTGGCAATCATCGACCGCGGCCAGATACTCGAGCAGGGCTCGTTGCGTGAAGTTCTGGGAAAACGCCCTCTGTTGAAGATTGACCTCGATCCACAGACACCCGATGGGCAGCTGGCCGAACTCGATGCTTTGCTCATCGACCGGGGGCTGAGCCGATCGGGGCATCATCTCAGTGGCTATCCGGACGATATCGGCACACTGCCGGAACTGCTTCGGCTGCTGAGTGGCCGGAATATCCGGGTGGCTAACCTCTCCTATGGCAAACAGACCCTGGAGAAGCGCTTCTTCGAACTCACCCATACCAATCTCAGGGACTGACCCGGCATGCTCTTCACCGTTGTGCAAAAAGAGATTCGTCTGGTTCTGAAAGACCCCCACGCCCTGCTGGTGCTGTTTCTGCTGCCGGTGGTGTTCATCCTGATCATGTCCCTTGCCTTGCAGGATCGCATGGGCGGGGAGAACCGAGAGCATCCCAAAGTTGGTCTGTGGATCGAGGACCCCGCCTCGCTGGAGCCTGACCTTCGCCAGGCTGTCACAGCACTGGAAGGGCTCCAGGTAATCTCGGTGCCGAAGCACGAACAACTGCTGCGACAGCTGGACAATGGGGACTATCTGGCGGCCATTGAACTGCCAAGAGGTTTTTCGAACAGCCTGACAAGCCCTGATAGCCCGGATACGGACAAGCTACAGATCCGCTACGCTGCAAGCCTGCCGGCGTCCCTGCGCCGTTCCATTCTCGGCTCGGTTCGGGAGGCCCTGGGAGCCGCCCAGGTCCGACGGCTGTTCACCTATGATGACATCAGCGAGGCTGAGCGTCAGACACGGATCGATCATCTGCTCGGCCGCACCCTGGTGGTGACCCGCACCCAGGGCGATATCGACTCCGCGCCACCCAACTCGGTGCAGCAAAGCGTTCCCGCCTGGCTGATCTTCTCCATGTACTTCGTGGTATTGCCCATCGCCACCACCCTGTTGACCGAACGCCAGCAGGGCACCCTGCAACGGCTGCGCACCTTGCCGGTCCCAGGTAGCATACTGCTGGCGGGTAAACTGATCCCCTACCTGATCATCAATCTGATCCAGGCCGGCCTGATGCTGCTGGTCGGTACTCATCTGGTACCCCTGCTGACCGGTGAGGGTCTGCACCTGACAGGCGCTGCCTGGTTACTCCTGCCGCTCATCCTGGCGGTGAGCCTCTCGGCCATCAGTTTCGCCCTGCTGATCGCGACCCGGGCCAGGACCAGTGAGCAGGCAACCACCCTGGGAGGGATCAGCAATCTGATCCTGGCCGCCATTGGTGGTATCATGGTCCCCACTTTCGTGATGCCCGAACTGATGCAGCATATCGCCGCGCTCTCACCCATGAACTGGGCGCTGGAGGGATTTTTCGCGGTGCTGCTGCGCCAGGGTGGCTGGTCTCAGGTCGGCCCGGAGATCCTCAAGCTGCTGCTACTCTCGGGCATCCTGTTTTCACTGGCACTCTACTTCTATCGCGACCTGGCGGATGGCAAAACATGAAAGGTTCAATGAACACACAATTCAAGCTGGAACTCAAACAGATGATTGTGGATGAGTGCCGACTCGATGAGTTCAATGCGGAGGATATCAAGGATGATGAATATCTGGCTGGCCCCGAAGCTCGTTTCGGGCTCGATTCCATCGACATGCTGCAGGTAATCGTGACGATCAAGAACCGCTATGGCATACACATACAGAACGATGCGGACTCACGTGAGATACTTGCCACGATCAACAACCTGGCGGATTTCCTGCATCCAGAATAGCCCACCGGCGCAATCCTCCAGGATGAGGATCCGAGGCTGAACGTGACTTCAAACCGACTTCCTATCATCGGCATGGCATGCGCCTCGCACCTGGGTGAAAACCTCAGGGGTCTGCCTGCGTCCAACGATCCACACTCCGAATACACCCCACCCTACATCACCCTGGCCTCTACGGGTCTTGTGCTGCCCTACTACGCCATCGATGGAAACCTGGACTCAGAAAACCGTCTGCCCAAGATCCTTTTCGAGGTGGTCGGGCGGGCTTTGGATCGCAGTGAGCTGACCTCGGAGGATCTGCGCCATACGGGTATTTTCATCGGCTCATCCAGCTACGATCTGCGGCACAGTGAAGTCCTCTATCAGAAGCAGCTTGCCGCCGCCGATCCGAATGCCATGCCGATGGCCTATACCGGATATAACCGTCTGGGTGCCGCGGTTTGCGAGCACTTCTCAATTGGCGGAGAACCCTTCAATCTGAACACCGCATGCACATCCAGCGCCAACGCCCTGTTGCTGGCCCACAGCATGCTGCGCCAGGAAAAGTACCGGCATGCCCTGGTGATCGGCCTCGAACTCTACAATGAAACCACGATCACCGGTTTCTCAGGGTTGCAGCTGATTGCCGAACGGCGCATCGCACCCTTCGATGCCGAGCGTGACGGGATCCTGCTGGGAGAATCCTGCTCCGCTGTGGTGCTTAGCGCCGATCACCGGAGAACGACCGGAACCGGTCTGTATACCCACGGAGGCGGCAGCAGTTTTGACCCCTACAGCATCACCACCTCAAACCCGGACGGCTCGACCATTGCCCGAGCCCTGGAACTCGCCTTGCATCATTCGGGCATCGACCGGCAACAGATTCTCGCCATCAAGACCCACGGTACCGGCACCCGCATGAACGACGCCTCGGAATCCCAGGGCATCATCAACGTATTCGGCCCGAAAACCCCGCCGATCACCGCCATCAAACCCTATGTGGGACACACCCTGGGGGCCTGCGGCACCCTGGAACTGATCCTCTTCGGTCAGGCCTTGCGGGATGGTTGGCTACCCAAGACGCTCAACCAGGAGTCCCCCGACCCGGATCTCGACCTGACCCCGATGCATGAAAACCGGGAGGCGCAACCCGGATTTTATCTGCTCGATTTCTTCGGTTTCGGCGGCAGCAACACCGTAATTGTGCTGGAGAAGGCCTGATGGAACTCAATCTACCCCTGTATGGTTTTGGCGGCTTCAGCCAGTGCGTCGGGGAGCAGCTCCCGGAATTGAGCGGGGCGCTCAAATCGAGTCCGTTGAAGCCCCCCCGTCGCTCGGACCGACTCACCCAGCTGAGTCTGCTCGGCCTTGCCGCCACACCGGGATATAACAACCTCAATCCGCAAACCCAGCTGATCCTGGCCAGCGGCGACGCCAACCTGAGCAGCACCATTCAGAACAACGAACAGATCTTCGCCCAGCACAGCATCCCCAATCCCATCGCCTTCATCAACACGGTCAACAATTCCACCGCCTTTCACATCAGTCAGGCACTGCGCATCGGAGGCCAGGTGACCACCGTATCCCGTGGCGACTGCTCACTGGAGGCGGGATTCCAGATTGCCGACACCCTGAGACTGGAACAGACCCTGCCGATCCTGCTGGGCAGCGTGGACGAGGTTCCGGATGATCCGCAACGCCATCGCCACCGGCACAAACTGGCTCAACATGAGCCATTGGGTGAGGGCAGCTACTGGTTCCATTGCGGCCATCCGCAGCACTCCGAATCGCCCCGTGCCTGGGTACGTTTCTGCGGTCCCCTGGAAGACCCCGAGAGCCTTCCTGAGTGGTGTCGGCAACAAGCCCCCACGCATCTCCTGTCCGTCAACGGTCACCTCGAGCCGTCACATCGAATCGAGCAAATACCGGGGGAGTGGGTTACGGTGGACTCCCTGGGACGAATGCCCACCCAGAATGCCCACCACCTTCAGGAATGGTTGGTTTCGGCACACCCCGGTGAACGTCTACTCATGATCAACCGGACCCCGGGCAGCCGACGCCTATGCCTGACCCTCATCGAGACATCCGCGGGATGATCTGTTTCTGTCTCGTATTATTAACCCGGCACCTAAATATGCCATGTTCAGCCGAAGCGTGCCGGGTTAATAGCATGCTCCCTTTGATTCCAGGCACATGCCGAACTCCCGGAGCATCAGGTATCCAACACAGAACATCAAGGATCGCCATCATACGCCGCTAGCTGTTACAGATCCCGAATCATTGCCTTTACTGTCGAGTTCAGGAATATATAAGACATGGACGCCCACGCCATCGCATCACCACTAACAGCCCTGCGGAACAACCTCGTTGCAGGGCTGCGGCTCGCCACGGGAATGCAGCTCAGGCGCAACGATTTCATCATTTCCTTCGATCAGGGACTGGGGCTGATGCTGTGTATGATCGGTCTGGAAGTACTGATCGACACCCTGGGAACCGAACACCCCGCACGCTATTCGGGCTACGGCGTTAACTATCTGGCCGCCCTCTACCTGTTCGACCTGATGATGGTTCTTCTGGTGGCGCGCCTGGCCGGCGCCAGCCCCCGCCAGACCGGAGGCCTGGTGATTGCCAACCTGGCGTTTTCACCAATCTATCTACTGATCTCACACCTGCTTACCAGCCCCATGGTCAAGAGTGACTTGAACATCACGGGTCTGTGGTTTTTGTGGCTACTGCCGG